>CAMCQT010000053.1 GCA_945877125.1 Candidatus Brevifilum fermentans
GGAACTCCCTTCCCCCCTTTGGGGGAAGGGTCGGGGATGAGGGAGCGTCTCTGTCTTTTATCCAAATGAAACATTTTTTGAAGTCCCAGTCTCTTTTTTTGATTGCCCTCGGCTTGATCGCTTTGGGCGCAATTGGCATGTTGATGTACAGCACGCCCGAAGGGCTGGGGCTATCAGATGACTCGATTGGCTACATTGCAGGCGCGCGCAGTATTCTCAGCGGACAAGGCTACCGCGAAGCCTGGCTCGCAAGCAATGGACCTGTCACCCACTTTCCCCCCGCTTTTCCATCCCTATTGGCATTGATCGGTCTCAGCGGACTTGATCCTCTGCGCGGCGCGCGTTTTCTTAACGCGCTGATATTTGGCGCAAATGCGTTTCTGCTCGGCATCATCGGCTGGCGCATGACCAAATCACAGGTTGCAGGTGTGGTGCTGGCTTTGCTGTTTGCGGTCAACGCTTCGCTGTTTAATGCTCACGCCGTGGCAATGAGTGAGCCGCTATATATCTTTTTTAGTCTTGCTGCGTTTCTTACATTTTCGATTTACTTTGGAGTGCAACAGCTTGCTGTTGCATCGGACAGCAAGCTGTCCGACTCCAGAAAATGGCTGATTGCCACGGGCATCCTGACAGCTTTCGCCTACCTGACGCGCTACGCGGGACTTGCACTGCTTGCCACATTCCTGCTTGCGCTGATCCTCCTGCCGGATACGTTGCGAAAAAAGCTGGCAAGCACAGGAGTTTTCCTTGCCAGCGTAATTCCGTTTTTGATCGGCTGGGGCATCCGCAACAAAATCGTCGCTGACAATGCCACCAACCGCACACTGGCGTATCATCCGCTTTCGGCAGAAAATATCGAAACCACTATTTACAACATCTCAGAGTTTTTAATCCCTGTTGAAAATTGGCGGCGCGCACTGATACAAATCCCCAACTTCTTTTTTATATTAACTGCAATCATTATTTTTATTTTACTGATCTGGGTCGTAACCAAGGGGCTGAAAAAATTCTTCCAGCCTGCAACCAAACCACCCGAAATTTTATCCTTCACCAACGGGTTATATATTTTCGGCTATCTCGCATCCATCATTTCATCCATGATGCTGTTTGACGCCAGCACAAAATTCAAACTCCGCATCCTTTCACCCGTTTATGTTGCATTGCTGATTCTGCTGGTTTTGCTTGGGCATTGGGCATGGCAAAAGCGCAACATCCTTTCGCGCGGAATTATCACACTTGCGGCAATTGTCATTCTGGCGCTCTCAGCCTACGACACATCCAACTTCGTGACCAAACTCCACAAGGGAGGGCAGGGTTACGCATCCTTCAAATGGTATGATTCCGAGGCGATGGATTTCCTCAGTCAACTGCCCGCAGGCACGCGCATTTATACCAATCAGCCCGGTCCCGTTTATCTTTACACCAACCGCCCCAGTTACGTCCTGCCCGATCTCGTGGATGCGGTCACTGGTTTGCCGCGCGTCGGATACGACAAAGGCGTGCAAGCCCTACAAAAAGATGTGCTTTCCGGCAAGGCTGTCCTCGCGCTTTTCAAGTTCGGCGCGGAAGGGGAAGACGCGCAATCTGTTTACTTGCAACTCGCCGATGGTTTATATCTCGCGCACAACACACACGGCGATAAAATTTACACAGCAAATCCATAAAAGGAAATTAAATGACAATTCTTGATAAATTTAGTTTGAAAGGACAAGTTGCCATTGTCACAGGCGGAGTAGGATTGCTCGGCGCCGAATTTTGCAAAACTCTCGCCGAAGCAGGCGCAGCAGTTGCCGTTGTTGATTTGAACGGCGATGCGGCAAACAAAGTGGCTGATGGACTCGTCAAAGATGGATACAAAGCCAAAGGAATCGCAACCGACATCACCAAGCCTGACTCTGTCAACGAGATGGTTGATTCGGTGCTGTCAGCTTTTGGCAGACTCGACGTGCTGGTGAATTCGGCGGCGCTCGATCCCAAGTTCGACCCCGACGCCGCCTCCAAAGGAATCGCACCCGGCGCCTTCGAAGACTATCCGCTTGACCAGTGGAACGCCGCCTTGAATGTAAATCTCACAGGCATATTTCTTGTTACACAAGCCTGCGTCAAACAAATGATCGCACAGGGCAAAAAAGGCAGCATCATCAACATCTGCTCCACATACGGACTCAACGGTCCCGACCAGCGCATCTATATCAAAGACGGCAAGCGCGTGGCCTTCAAGCCTGTTTACTACACCACCACCAAAGCCGGCGTAATGGGATTCACCAAATACCTCGCCGCCTATTATGCCGAGACCGAGATCCGCGTGAATGCGCTCACCCCGGGCGGCGTATTCAATAATCACGAAGAATATTTCGTCAAGAATTATTCCGCCAAGACCATCATGGGTCGCATGGCAAAGAAAGACGAAATGAACGGCGCGCTTTTATTCCTTGCCTCCGATGCCTCCTCCTACATGACCGGCAACAATGTCATCGTAGACGGTGGATGGACGGCATGGTAGAGCCCGTTATCAGTAATCAGTGACCAGTAATACTGTTGACTGATTACTGATAACTAAACACCCATGACTGAAATCCTCGCCCTCATCCCCGCCCGCGGCGGTTCCAAAGGAATCCCGCGCAAAAATATTCGTTTATTCGCAGGCTACCCGCTCATCGCGTGGAGCATTGCCGCCGCCAAACAATCGGAGTTGGTCACGCGCGTTATCGTCTCAACTGATGATGAAGAGATAGCGGCAGTGGCACGCGAATGGGGCGCAGAAACGCCCTTCCTGCGTCCTGCTGAATTTGCACAGGACAAAACCACCGACCTGCCCGTCTTTGAGCACGCCCTCAAATGGCTGGAAGATGTTGAAGGCTACCGTCCCGACATCTTGATTCAACTTCGCCCCACGTCGCCGATCCGCCCGCGGACGATGCTGGATGACGCAATCCGCATTTTGCTCGAACACGCAGATGCGGATTGCGTCCGCGGAGTTGTGCCTGCCGCCCAAAACCCGTTCAAGATGTGGCGTTTCAATGGCGACGGCAAGCCGCTAAATCCCCTGCTTGAAGTGGACGGCATCCCTGAACCGTACAATGCGCCGCGTCAGCTTTTGCCGCCTGTCTACTGGCAAACAGGTCATATTGACGCGATCCGCGACGCGACGATTACGCAAAAAAACTCATTGACTGGCGATGTCATTTATCCGCTTTTGATCGACCCGAAATATACCGTGGATATTGACACCCCCGCAGATTGGGCGAAGTATGAAGCCCTCGTCTACAGCGGATTGGAAATGGTCTCGCCGGAAAAATCCCGCCGCGTCATGCCCAAGACGATCAAATTGATCATCTGCGACTTTGACGGCGTGGTGACAGACAACCTTGTCATTACCGATCAGGATGGACGGGAATCAGTCGTCGCTTCACGCAGTGACAGTATGCACATCAAAAAACTGCGCGAGATGGGCATCGAGTTGATGATCCTCTCGTCGGAGGCAAACCCTGTTGTGATGGCGCGCGCAAAAAAGATGGGGGTGGAAGCAATTCACAATGTGGGGATGCAGGCTAAGGGACTTGTGATGCGCGAAGTCCTCGAGCAGAAAAATCTAAAAGCGGAGAATGTCATCTATCTTGGCAATGACTTGAATGACCTTCCATGTTTTGAGGTCGCAGGCTGGTCTGTGGCAGTTGCCGATGCGTACCCCGAAGTGATTCGCGCCGCAGATCATGTATTAACAAAAACAGGCGGGCACGGCGCAATCCGTGAGTTGTGTGAATTAATCTTAACTAACCTGTAGGTCACGCTTGAAGCGTGACTTACTCCCAAGGAGAAAAATAAAAAATGGCTCGTGAAATCAAATTTGGAAATCGAATGATGGGTGATGGTCATCCTGCTTATATCATCGCGGAAGTGGGTATTAATCACAACGGCGATCTGGAAATCGCCAAGAAAATTATTGATGCCGCCGCCCACGCTGGCGCGGATGCGGTAAAGTTCCAGAAACGCACGCCTGAAGTTTGTACACCGCTCGATCAGCAAAAACAAATGCGCGAAACCCCCTGGGGCTATATCTCTTATTTGGATTATCGTTATAAAGTTGAATTCAGCGAAGAGCAATATCGCGAGATCGACCGCCATTGCAAGGAAAAGAAAATTGATTGGATGGTCTCGGTCTGGGATGAACCTTCAGTTGATTTCATGGAGAAGTTTGACACCCCCGCCTATAAAGTTCCTTCGGCTTCACTCACCGATCTCAACCTGATGAAACACGTTCGCAAAACAGGCAAGCCAATCATCATTTCAACGGGCATGTCCACGATGGATGAAATCCATAAGGGCGTGAATGCCGTCGGCGAAGATAACCTCGTCATCATGCACTGCACCAGCACCTATCCATGCGAACCCGAAGAGTTGAACCTGCGCATGATCGAAACACTTCGCAAGGAATTCCCAAATAATCCCATCGGCTATTCGGGTCACGAAGTTGGTCTTGTACCTTCGGCAGTTGCCATTGCACTCGGCGCGACCTCCATTGAACGCCACATCACACTGGACCGCGCCATGTGGGGCAGTGACCAGGCTGCATCGGTTGAACCAGGCGGATTTGAGAAACTTGTCAAATACATCCGCGTTATTGAGGCTGGGCTGGGCGACGGCGTGAAGAAAGTTTATGAATCCGAAAAGGGTTCAATGAAGAAACTCCGCAGGATCGTGGATTGATTGAGTCAGGGAGTGGAATTGTGTATTGTCTACTCCCTGATTTGGAGGCGTAATGAAAACGAAACTCAATGACTTTATAAGGGAAAATTCATCCTTCTTGAATATTTTTTTTATTCTCCTAGGCTTTTTGGTATCGTTTTTCCTTTTCTTCGTCCGCCCGGTTTTTTTGAATTCGAATAAAGTCATGTTATTTCCTGAATATGTTCCAATCAACGACCCTATTGGGCTGGACTTGAATTACATGCTTGACTATTGCACATCATGGTTTACCAATCACAGCACCCCCTATGTAGGACTTAACTTATACCCGCCGCTGGCAATGATTTTATTTAAGCCGCTCCTGCTTGTAGATAGATGGCCTGCATTTGAAATTGTTGCTACGCTTACTCTTTTGGCTTATACCCTCACTGCATTAATAATACCAGCGTTGATTGTGTTTCCCCGAAAAGACATATCGATCATTGCGTTGTTCTTCGTGCTGGGTCTGTTTTCCTACGGGTTTTATTTCGAACTTGAAAAGGGACAATTCAATCTCATCACTTTTTTCTTTTGCAGTCTTGGCATTTATCTCTTCCACCACAAGCCGCAATACAGGTATTTATCCTACATCCTGTTGACAATATCGATACAGTTGAAAGTTTATCCAGCCATTTTTCTGTTGATGATGATTGACGATTGGGTAGATTGGAAAACCAACCTGAAAAGGTTTTTTGCCCTAGCTACGTTCAACTTTTTGCTCTTGTTCGTCGGCGGATACAGTATATTCCAAGACTTTATCAAAGCAATCCAGCGCCAAATAATCAACCCCAACATGGCAATTACAAATCATTCTGTGAAAGTCTTTACGCAGCTTCTCTTCAGGAAAATCGGCCTTCAAGAATATTTTCTAGGCGCGGGGCTAAGTCAAAATCAGATCAGGTCTCTCGTTGGCTACTCCTGGATAATTGAGATCGCGATAATGGGCGTCATCTTCCTTTGCCTACTTGCAATTCTTGTAAAGTCTTACCGCCTCAAACTTCCTGGCTTGAATGCCTATACGTTTTTGGCTTGTACAATCGGCATGCTTGTCATCCCGGCTGTAAGCAATGATTACAAACTTCCGCTTCTTACAGTGCCCATGGCAATGCTAATGCTGCAACCCCTACAGATTACAGGGAATATACCAAAGACAATCCTTGTTAATATAATAAAATTTTCGATTACGCTCGCCTATATGACAACCTTGTTCTCCTACACAAACAAGCCCCTGTTTATGCAAAACAACCTGCCTGCCCTTTTATTTATATTGCTTGCCTTAACGATAATGGTAATATTGGAAAAACCAACAAGCAATGTTTTCAATTAAAAATATCCTTAACCGCTAAGCCAAATATGAACCGTCTTATCTATAAAACGCTCCGCCCATACGGGAAAACCGCTCAAGCCATTTTGCGATGGAAGCGGTTTTCTTTTAATGACGCGCCGCCCATCTTTGGCAACTCCAAACCCAAGAGCGGGTCGCATTTATTGCTGCAAATCCTCAACGGCTTCACACAGATCATGCCCTACCGCTATGTAGATGCTGACCCGATTCGGACGGTCAAGTACGAAGGCGGAAGACGGAAAGCAGAAGAGATTCTTGCGGATTTGCGCTGCATTCCGCAAGGCGTGATCGGCTGGGGATATTTGGAAGCGACGAAAGAAAACGCATCTTTCTTAACTGAAAGTGGGCGCGTCAACTATTTCATTTATCGTGACCCAAGAGATATGCTCGTCTCGCAAGTGTTCTTCGCGACAGACATGCACAGCGAACACGGAATGCACGCCTACTACAATTCCCTGCCTGATTTCGGCGCGCGGCTCAATGTGGCAATCACAGGCATTGACCAGGACGGGCTGAAAATGGTCAGCGTGAAACAAAGATACGAAGGCGTCTTCCAATGGCTCGAACAAAAGAACGTCATGTGCATCCGCTTTGAAGATTTGATCAACAACCGTGATGTCACATTAAACGCCATGCTCGACGAAGTGGAAAAGACAGGCTACAAGATTCCAACTCCGCGCGAAAAGGCGCTTTCCATTTTGGTGGATGCGATCAACCCAAAAAAGAGTCACACCTTCCGCTCTGGCAAAACAGGCGGATGGACGCAACATTTCACCGAAGAGCACAAGTCGCTGTTCAAGGATGTGGCAGAAGACTTGCTGGTCAGGTTGGGATATGAGCAAAATAATGATTGGTAAAGGCAGAATGAAAGAATTCTTCACCCAACGCATCAAACGCGGACTTGTCCGCAGGCTCAACAATCTCAAGATCGCATCTCTGGCGCGGCAGGTGGCTCGCAAAGAACCGCAGCCCAGCGGCGCGCCTGTCGTCTTCTTCAAAGCATCCACAGGTATTGACGATCTTTCGTGGAACAGCGGATTTCATTTACTGACCTCGTGGGCATTCCGCTTGCAGGGAATCCCCGTCGTTTATTTTTCGTGCGACTCTGGCATGAGTCATTGCATTCTCGGCACCAACCGCGATAATCCGCAAAAAGAACCGCCTTGTAAATCGTGTGTGTATCAATCAAAAACCTTGTATAAAAATGTTCAAACGTTCAAACGTTCAGACGTTCAAACGTCGGCTTTATGGTTCAACTACCAACGCAACTCGCAACTCGCAATAGCCATCTCGAATCTTTCCATACCAGACTTGATGACCTTCGAGTGGCAAACCATTCCGCTCGGCGCTTTGTGTCTGCCTGGGCTGAGATGGGTTCTGCGCATTCATCATTTGAACGATGACGAAAACACGCGCTATCTTTTGCGGGAGTATATTTTGTCGGCGTGGAATGTGGCGCAGAAGTTTGACGTACTGCTCGAGCAGACTCAGCCTCGGGCTGTTCTGGTTTTCAATGGGCAGTTCTTCCCCGAAGCGACCGCGCGTTATATGGCGTTGAAGCGTGGCATTCGTGTGACTACGCATGAAGTTGGCTTCCAACCTGCTACCGCGTTCTTCACCGAAGGCGAAGCTACAGCGTCCCCAATCCCAGTTCCCGATACGTTCGAGATGAACGATGAACAAAATGCAAAACTGGATGCGTATCTTGCGAAACGTTTTCAAGGCGACTTCACAATGGCAGGCATCAAATTCTGGGCGGACATGAAAGGGTTGGATGAATCATTTTTGCAAAAGGCTTCGGGCTTCAAACAAATTGTCCCCATTTTTACCAACGTCATCTTTGATACCAGCCAACCGCACGCCAACACGGTCTTTGAAGACATGTTCGATTGGCTCGATCTGGTGTTGGAAGAAATTAAATTACATCCTGAAACCCTGTTCGTCATCCGCGCACACCCCGATGAAGGCCGTGTAAGAAAATCCAGCCGTGAAACTGTCGAGGGTTGGGTATCAAGCCGCAGTGTAGACAAAGAGCCGAACGTCATTTTCATCAGCCCGAAGGAAACACTCAGTTCGTATGAATTAATTCTAAAATCGAAGTTCGTGATGGTTTACAACTCGACCATTGGCTTGGAGGCTGCGATCATGGGCGCGGCGGTATTGTGCGCGGGCAAGGCAAGATTTACGCAATACCCCACTGTGTTTTTCCCGCAGACAATTGAAGATATAAGAAGCAAGTTGAAAGAATTTTTAGCCGCGGATGCAATTGATATCCCACTTGAATTCAAACGCAATGCGCGCAGATTTTTGTATTATCAGTTATTCAGAACATCCCTGCCGTTTGGCGAATTCCTTGAACCCTCTGTCCGCACGACGCAGACGCGCTTGAAGTCGTTTGCGCTGGAGCAGTTGATAAGGTCAGAGTCGGTAAAAGTAATTAAGGATGGCGTGTTGGATGGCGGGGATTTTTTGCTCAGAGAATAAGATCTCAACCTTTATCAAAATCAACAGTGAGCCAACTCAAGAACGAAACAGCCCTTATATGTCTGGACTGTTTCGTTCTTTTCACATTTTTTGTATTACTTTATCTGCGTTTTTTTTCGTCCATTGAAATACGCATAGAATACAATAATGCCAGCCAACATGCCAGCGAGTCCGCCTGCAAACAGCCAACTTCCCGGAGTTGACCAATTAAAATCGGCGCGATTACGAAACACTGCGGCAAGGATTAACAAAATGGAAAATCCTTGAGATTGCAGGATGATCTGGGCGGAACTCCAACGGGAATCCAATGCCATGCCCAGCCCGACCATGCCAGGCAGTGAAAACATCGCGGACATGACGCGCGAGGTTAATGGAGTCAAAGTCCACGGCCAGAGTTTAATCATCAGCGCGGGGTTTAAAAACAAAAATATGGCAATCGCAAGCGTGGTCGCGCCGACGGCTCCGAGCACGAAACGCAGGAGCGTCGGGATGCTCGCATCGTTTGTGTCAGGCTGATTTGTATCCTGTCCACGATTACGCAGCCACAATGCGAAGACAATGAATGGAGTTGTAAAATACAGAGAAACCCACGCAAAGAATGGGAGAGTGCCATGATTGAATTTATCCCAATGCAGGATGGTTGCCACATTCAGTATGGACGCAAAAATGGTTACAGGGATCAGCCCCACTTTTATTCTGTGCCATTGACGGGTCATGAGCAAACCTGAAAAATAATAAATTCCGCCCGCGTAGGCAGAGCCCAACATCATGGCGGTCATGGGAGATTTGATTTCCCATGCGAACAACCTCGCCGTGCTATGCGGGAAAAAATAAAGGATCACGAAAGCTATAACGAGAAAGGGAATAACCAACCCAGCCACCCAACGGGTTTCTATAAATATACGGTCACTACTATTCACTTTGTTCATAACATCACCTCTAAAATTTGTTGGACTGAACTAAACATAAAAATAGCGCTTAATCCTTAAGCACAATATACCTCTTCCGCCGATTAAGTCCCACCATCCCAGCAAAATAGCCCTGAATTATTTTTATATCTTCTTCCATATTTTCTGTTGGATGAAAAACCTGCCCGACGCGCATGGTCTTATGTTTGCCATCCACAACCGCCAGCACAATGGGAATCCCTGCGTTTCTGGCAATGTGATAAAAACCCATCTTCCATTCAGTCACCTGATGCCGCGTGCCTTCGGGGGCAATGGTCAAAATGAATTTTTCCGATTTCTGGCAGGCGCCCACCATTTGCTCCACCAGCCCCTGTGACTTGGTACGGTCCACAGGAATGCCGCCGCAATAATAAAAAAACCAGCCGAACGGCTTGCGGAACAACTCCGCCTTGCCCATAAATTTGACATTTCCTTTCAGATGAAAGATCACGCCCAGGAACATCAAAAAGTCCCAATTTGAGGAGTGCGGCGCGGCGATGATCACATACTTGGGGAGGTCGGGTAGGTTCCCTTCCACGCGCCAACCGACCAGACGAAAAATAAGATTTGTGATGAGACGTAAAATTCCACTGAGAATGGGGGTGTTGAAAATAGTTGTTTTCAAATTTTTTCTCCTCAAGCATATAACCCTGAAATCCTGTTTGCGTCACTCAAATGGAACATTAATTTTTTATGCCGTTCAAAGAAGAATCTGTGGTTAAATACCTGCATGGCTCTCAAAAACGATCTTCGCTCCATGATCTATCAAACTGAAAAACTAACACAGCAAGTCCGCTTTGCCTCTGCGCCAAAACCACAAAACGACTGGCCGACTCTGCTTGGCATTTCGTTCCCCAAAAGCGGCACGCACCTGCTCGACCAGATTTTACTTGGATTTTCAAATGTTGCGCCATTTGCAAAACGAGTCCATTCTTTTTATGCCGAGTACGAAGGCGAAAGCGGACTCAAGCGCCGCCCCGAGCAAGCCCTCGCCTGGCTTGATGCGCTTCGCGCCAACGGCGGACGTGACGTGGCCTCGGCGCATCTTTTTGCCCGTCCAGAAGCTGTTGCCCGCGTTTGCTCGCCAGCCTTCGTTCCCTATTTTATTTTCCGCGATCCGCGTGACGTGGTTGTCTCGCATGTTTTTTACGTGACCGATATGGAAGCGCGCCACGTCCACCACGATTATTATCAATCGCTTCCCGATTTCAACACGCGGCTCACGGTCAGCATTTTAGGCAGACCCGATGCCGGCATTGAGTTTTCAAATATCGCTGACCGCTTCGCCCCGTACCTCGGCTGGATCGATCATGATGAAGTTTTGAAAATTCATTTTGAGGATTTGATTCACGACCGCGCCGCAACTCTGACCCAAATCATGGATCATCTCCTGACCCGCGCCCCGCTTCGCGCCACCCGCCAGTTGATCCTGGATTCCCTCGAAACATCCATCAACCCGAAAAAGTCTCCGACCTTCCGCTCTGGCAAAACTGGCGAATGGAAAAAACATTTCACCGATGAGCATAAAAAAATATTCAAAGACGTGGCGGGGGATCTGTTGGTCAAGTTGGAATACGAGAAAGATGGAGCATGGTAAACAGGTATAAAAGGTTTTGGCTTTTGACCTTCCATTCATCCCTCATCCTTCATCATTCATCCTTTTCCCAATGACCTGCTCCATCATCATCCGCGCGTATAACGAAGATAAACACATTGGGCGTCTGCTCGAAGGCATCAAACAGCAGACCGTCAAAGATGTGGATGTGATTCTCGTTGACTCAGGCTCCACTGACTCGACCGTTGCCATTGCCGAATCATACGGCGCGCGGGTCGTCCGAATCCCATCAGCGGAGTTTACGTTTGGGCGGTCGCTCAATTATGGGATTAAGGCAGCGCAGCGCGAGTTCATCGTCATCGCCAGCGCACATGTTTATCCCATCTATCCCGATTGGCTCGAGACGTTGCTCCGCCCATTTCAAGATGACAGCGTGGCGCTGACCTACGGCAAACAGCGCGGACCCAACTTCGCCAAATTTTCTGAACAGCAAATTTTCCACCAATGGTATCCCGATGCAAGCAAGCCAAAACAGGAAACCGCTTTTTGTAACAATGCCAACGCCGCCATCCGCAAAAGCTTGTGGGAGAAAAACAATTACGACGAAACGCTGACAGGTTTGGAAGACCTCGCCTGGGCGAAGTGGGCAAAAGAGCAGGGGCAGACAATCGCGTATGTCGCCGAAGCCGAGATCATCCACGTCCACAACGAAACGCCGCGCGGAGTCTACAACCGCTATCGCCGCGAAGCAATGGCGCTGCGAAAAATCTACCCCGAAGCACATTTCAACTTTTATGATTTCCTACGCCTGACCACCACCAACATTTTGAGCGACCTCTGGCACGCCGCCCGCGAGCGTGTACTGCTGAAAAATATTTCCTCCATCTTCTGGTTCCGCTTCATGCAATTTCACGGCACCCGCCTCGGTCACCGCGAGACGAGTTTAATCACGCCGCAGTTGCGCGAGACTTTTTATTATGCAAGGGAGAGAAAGAAGGAAGAGGATGAGAAGAGGCAGGTAGAGCCAATAAAATATGATTGACGGGGAATGTCTTGAATATATGCGTCTGTAATATAATTGAAGCATGGACACCCTCGTTTTACAAAACGACCTTAATACTACCCGTAAACTTGTGCTGGAACATTTGAAATATTATCGCGCCAAGGTCTATTTATTCGGGTCACAGGCTACTGGGAAAGCACGGCTCTACTCGGACATTGACGTAGCAATTCTCCCACTTCAAAAACTACCCATTTCTTTACTTTCAGAAATTCACGAAGAATTGGAAGAAAGCGATATTGTCCGCACGGTGGATGTGATTGACTTAACTGAAACAGATGAAAATTTTCGTCAGCGTGTGGAAAAGGAAGGTGTGGTATGGAAAGATTGATCGAACGTTTACAGGTTGCGCGCAGGGCATTATCAACTTTGCAGGAATTAACAAGCAAGTCTGAACTTTCTGTAGTTGAACGCGATGCTGCAATTCAACGGTTCGAATATACTTTTGAGGCGATCTGGAAAACCGCACAAATGTTTGTGAGCGAAGTCGAAGGAGTGACAGCCAATTCTCCCAAGAGTGCAGTCCGCGCCTGTTGGCAGGCAGGGCTATTGAGTGAAGAAAATGCGCAACATGCCCTGCAAATGTGCGAAACGCGCAACATGACGGTTCATACTTATAATGAAACGCTTGCCCTTTCTGTTTATCGCCAGATTAACGCTTATGCCGATTTGCTTGATCTCTGGTTAAATGCAATGGAAAAGAAAGTCTGAGCGATGTGGGAACGAGCAATCCAAAGAGACAGTCACCGCATGTCAAAACTAATCCCCATGACCCAAACCGAACTTGAAGTATTTCTTGAACGTACCATCCCCGAATACGCCGAGGACAAAGTCCGCGCGGGGCATTGGGCTGAATCTGAAGCACTGGAAAGATCGCGCAAGGAATTCGCAGACGAATTGCCCCAAGGGCTACAGACCAAAAACAATTACCTCTACACTTTGTACGATGGCAATGATGCGGTTGGAATGATCTGGATGCGCGCCAATGTAGATCGCCCCACAAATGACGGTTTTATCCTTGAGTTATATGTGGAAGAAAGTCAGCGCGGCAAAGGCTACGGCAAACAGATCATGCTCCTGATCGAAGAAAAAGCGCGCGAACTTGGCTTGAAGGCAATTGGCTTACACGTCTTTGGCTCAAACAAGGTCGCGCAGAATTTATACAAAGCCGTCGGCTATGAAGTCACAAGCGTAAATATGAGCAAGACTTTGTAAGATAAAATAGGGGCATGAAACTAGCCGCCCTTGTCCCCATGCGTCACCATAGCCAGCGCGTGCCTGGCAAAAATTATCGCCTGCTCGCGGGCAAACCCCTTTTTCATCACATCATCGAAACCCTGCTCGCGGTTCCTGAAATAGAAACCGTGATGGTGGATACGGACTCAGAGCCTGTGATGGATGGCGTGCGCCGCCTCTTTCCCACCGTCAAGCTGATTCAGCGCCCCGAGCATCTCCGCGCTGATGATGTGCCGATGAACGAAATTCTGCTGCACGACACCGCGCAAGTGGATGCAGATTTTTATCTACAAACTCACAGCACCAATCCGCTATTGAAAGCAGAAACCATCTCACGCGGAGTCAAAACTTTTTTTGACGAATATCCAAAATACGATTCCCTGTTCTCAGTCACCCGCTGGCAAACGCGATTGTATTTTCAGGACGGACGCGCCATCAACCACAACCCGCTGGAGTTGATTCAGACTCAAGACCTGCCGCCTGTCTACGAAGAGAATTCATGTTTATATCTTTTCACCCGCGAAAATCTTGCCAGAAAAAAACACCGCATCGGCGACAAGCCTTTCATGTTCGAGATAGATAAATCCGAAGCGTGGGATATTGACGAAGAACTGGATTTTGAAATTACAGACTTTTTGATGAAGAGAAAGAATAATGCAAAATAAAAAACAATTCAACGGGACGTTTTGGTGGGGCGTGCTGCTCATTTTCATCGTCTCTGCAATTGCCTATCTGCCGCTGGCAAATCAGATCGGCTACATCAACGACGACTGGTATTTGATGTACGATATGCAGGTCAAGGATGTAAATTTCTTCCACGTAATTTTTAGCGGAGATCGTCCTGGGCGCGCGTTGGGCATGATTCCGTTGTTTTCGGTCTTTGGCTTTGAGCCGTTTTATTATCACCTGAGCGCGTACCTCTTTCGGTTTTTGGGCGGGGTCAGTTTATATTGGGCGTTCCAAATGCTGTGGGACAAGAAACGATTTGCTCCGCTTGCCGCCGCGCTTTTGTTCACCGTTTACCCTGGCTTTCTTTCGCAAACCAACGCCATTGATTATCAATCGCATATTTTGGGATTATTCCTTGCGACGCTTTCGATAGCATTAACCATCAAATCCGTTTTGAGCGTTGAACGCGCGCCGCGTATGTGGTGGATGGCAGGTTCCATTTTGGCAGGCTGGGGATATTTAAGCCAGATGGAATATTTCATCGGCGTTGAGGCTTTCCGCTTCGCCAGTATTTTTGTTTTGATGTGGCGGGAGCAAGGCGAATCAATTTGGCAGAAGTTGAAAAAGATCATCATTGTCAGTCTGCCGTTTTTGCTGATCGCGGGCGGATTTTTGGTGTGGCGCATGTTCATCTTCACCGCCGAGCGCAAGGCGACGGATATTGGTTTGCAGCTTTCGCAGGTGTTTTCATCTCCGCTGACACTTTTGTGGTGGCTGAATTATTTGATTCAGGATACGCTCAGCGTGACACTGGTGGCGTGGGGACTGCCGATGTATGTGCTGGCATTTCCGATGCGATTGAAAGACATCATGTCGGCGTTTGGGTGGGCGGGATTTGCGGCGCTGTGGACGGTTTTGGGAATCCGTCAGCTTGGAAAAAATAACTCGGAAGCCGAACCAGATTCGGGGCGGGGGCAGGAGGCGCTGTGGTTGAGTCTCATCGGCATTGCAGGCGGATTAATCCCCGTGATTCTGGTCAATCGCCATGTCACTCTTCCAGATTATTCGCGCTACACTTTGATTTCTTCAATTGGCGCAGCTTTGCTTTTGGCAACGGTCATCGAACATTTTTCATCGCGCGCGGTGCGTTCGGCTGTGTTGAGTTTTTTTGTGGCGGTGGCGGTGCTGACGCATTATGGCAATGCGGCGCGGGCGGTGAACGAGACGCAGGCGACGCGCAATTTTTGGTGGCAGGTGGCGTGGCGCACGCCGCAGATTGAGCCTGGCGTGACGTTGATCGCTTCGTATCCGGGCAGCCCGCTCAGCGAGGATTATTTTGTGTGGGGTCCCGCGAATTTGATTTTTTATCCTGAGAAGCAGGCGGGCAACCCAGTTGAGATTAAACTGCCGGCCTCGGTGCTGACAGATGATGCGGTTTTGAATATCGTCACGAATGGCGGTGTGGAAACTCCGCTGCGGCGTGGAAATTATTTGGAGCGCGATTTTGGCAATGTGCTGGTGATGATCCAGTCGCGGTCGAATGGCTGTGTGCGGCTGATCAACGGCGACGTGCCCGAGCTTTCGCCCAATGACCAGCATCGCCTGTTGTTGATCGCGCCGTACTCGCGTTTGGAAAATGTGGCAACGGAAGGCGAGTTCAAAACTCCGCCTGCGGTTGTGTTTGGCGCAGAACCCGCTCATGGCTGGTGCTATTATTATCAAAAAGCAGACCTTGCCCGTCAGCGCGGCGAGTGGGAGAAAATTCCCGCTTTGTTGAAACAGGCATTGAACGAAGGTCAATATCCCGAAGATAGTTTGGAGTGGATGCCTTTCCTGCAAGCCTCTGCCGTGCTGAACGATGTGGACAAGGTCCGCAGTACGATCAAACTTGTGACAGCCGATAAATTCCTGCGGTTGCAAGTCTGTGCGGTGATGACAGATTTTGAACAAAAAGAAACGCTCAGCGATGAAGTAAAAGCGCTTATCGAGCATGGCATTTGCAAGTGAAATCTCCCTCATCCCCAGCCCTTCCCCCTTCAGGGGGAAGGGAGTCGAGTCCCCTCTCCCTTTGGGAGAGGGTTAGGGTGAGGGCACTTAATTTATAGGAAAAAATACGATTTATGAAAAAGGCAATTTTAAGTTTTTTTAATACCCCGTGGTATCCGATTGCGATCAGCTCATACCCTATTCTGGCGTTGCTGACTGCCAACACGGGAGAAATACAGATCAACGCGGCGGCTCGTCCTTTAATGGTTTCAGTTTTATTTGGCGGTTTTCTATTCCTTGTCATTTGGCTGTTCGTTCGTCAGATACACAAAGCCGCATTCCTGACCTCGCTCTGGCTAGCTTTGTTTTTCGCCTTCGGTCATGTTTATATTTATGTTGACAAGAAATTTCCCGAAGCCAACTACACAACCTGGCTTGCCATTGGATGGATTATTTTGTTTGCGCTGGCTCTCGTCTGGGCGACGCGCCCCAAATTGACATTTGTTTCGTCGGCTTCGACGTTGAACACAGTCGCGCTTGCGCTGTTGGTCATGACTGTGGGGCAGATCAGCCTCGGGGTAAGTCCGCGCAGCGCGCACGCTCTCGGAGCAGATAATGCTCCCGTTGATTCTGATCTGGTCGCGCCAGCGAATCCGCCTGATGTGTATTATTTCATCCTCGATTCTTATGGTCGCCAAGATGTGTTGAATATGGCGTACGATTACGACAATACCGAATTTCTGAATGCATTGAAAGAGCGCGGATTTTATGTCGGCGCGTGCAGTCAAAGCAATTATGTCCGTACTGAAATTTCACTGGCATCCTCTTTGAATATGATGTATTTGCAGGAACTTGATAATGAGTTCAAGCCCGAAAGTACAGCGCGCCGCACGTTATGGAACTCGCTCAAACATAGCGCGGTGCGTTACAACTTTGAGAACATGGGCTATAAGACGGTTGATTTTGCAACCGGTTTCGCGTGGAACGAGTTGGAAGATTCCGATGTTTTCATTGCGCCGCCGCCTTTCACCTCAGGCTTAAGCGAGTTTGAAGGTCTCTTTTTGCGGACGACGTTTGCGCGCTACGCACAGGATTTCGGCTGGGTCGATCCCGACGCGGTCATGGGACAAGCTTTCCGCGACCGTTTCAATAATATATTTAACAACATGGACGACATCGCAAATATGCCCGAACCAACTTTTGCCTATGTCCATGTTATTTCGCCGCACCCGCCGTTTGTATTTGACCCCGAAGGCAACCCAACTTATCCGCCCGATTTTTGGAATGAGCAGCGCGAGTATCCCTACGACAAGTACACAACGGGATACACCAATCAATTGACCTGGCTCAACAAAAAAACATTGGATGCGATTGACACCCTGCTGGCTGAATCAGACACCCCGCCGATCATCATTCTGCAAGGCGATCACGGCCCGTGGATGCAGCCGAAGGATCGCCGCATGTGGATTCTCAACGCCTATTATTTACCCGAGCACAACGACGAGTTGTATCCAACCATCTCACCTGTCAATACGTTTCGCATTATCTTCAATTCATACTTCGGCGGCAATTATGATATGCTCAAAGATGTAAGTTATTTCTCACCTGTTCCAAAGTTATATGATTTTTCTGAAATTCCAAACAAATGTGGTGAATAAATGCCAACCGTATTAATGACCGCCCCTTACATGATTCCCTTTTTGGATCGCTTCAAACCTGAATTCACAAAATACGGACTTGACCTGATCGTCCCCGATGTTGAAGAACGCATGGAAGAAGATGACCTGCTCAAATACGCGGGACAATTCGACGGCGCGATCTGTGGAGATGACCGCTACACCGCGCGCGTGATCGAAGCCTGCTCCCCGCGACTCAAGGTCATCTCGAAGTGGGGAACGGGCGTCGACTCCATCGACGCCTCAGCCTGTTCCCGTTTTGGGGTGAAGCTTGGGCGAACGCCGAATGCTTTTACCACCCCCGTCTCAGATACCGTCCTCGGCTACATGCTCGCTTTTGCCCGCCGCGGCCCGTGGATGGATGCCGCCATGAAGCGTGGCGAATGGCAGAAAATCCCAGGCAAAACGCTCAGCGAATGTACGCTGGGAATTATCGGCATCGGCAATATTGGCAAGGCAGTCACCCGCCGCGCAAAAGCCTTCGGCATGAAAGTGCTCGGCACAGATATTATCGAAATTGACCATGTTTTCGTTTCCGAGACCGGCATACAAATTACCAATCTCCAATCTCTACTCTCCGAATCCGATTTTGTCTCGGTCAACTGTGATTTGAATCCCACCTCACAGCATCTCATCAACGCGGAGACATTGGCGAAGATGAAATCCACGGCGGTGCTCATCAACACGGCGCGCGGGCCCATCGTGGATGAAAATGCCCTTGTCGCCGCACTCAGCTCGGGACAAGTTGGCGGCGCGGCTTTGGACGTCTTCGAGTTCGAGCCGCTGCCCAAGGATAGTCCGCTGTTGAAAATGGATAATGTCATGCTCGCTCCACACAATTCCAATTCCAGCCCAACTGCGTGGGAGCGAATCCACTGGAACACGATTAAGAATTTGGTTGAGGGGTTGGGAATGGAATACAAAGGATAAAAGATGAATAAATCAAAAACTGTTTTGGTTACTGGCGCGGCTGGCGGAATTGGTCGCGCAACCGTGAACCTCTTTGCTGAAAAAGGCTGGCGTGTGATTGGCGTGGATCGTAACGAGTTCGGCGCAGACTTCCCGCAAAACGGACTCTTCATCCGCTCGGACATTTCCCGACCCGAAGATATGCACGCCATCTTCGAGCAGGCTCACGGCTTTACCGACACGCTAGACGCGCTGGTCAATAATGCCGCGACGCAAATTGCCAAGCCACTGATCGAAACCACCGTCGAAGAATGGGACGGGGTCATGGCATCCAATTTGCGCTCGGTGTTTCTCAGTGTCAAGTTGGCGCATCCTTTGCTCAAAGCACGGGGCGGGGCGGCGGTGGTGAATGTTTCCTCAGTCCACGCGATTCAAACCTCCGCGAACATTGCCGCGTACGCCGCATCCAAAGGCGGATTGCTCGCCCTGACCCGCGCCATCGCCATCGAACTCGCGCCAGATAATATCCGCGCGAATGCTGTTCTGCCTGGCGCGGTGGATACACCCATGCTGCGTGCCGGGCTCGGACGTGGACATCTCGGCGGCGACAACATGCAAGACCGCCTCGACAACCTTGCGCGTAAAACGGTCAACGGGCGGGTGGGAACTCCCGCAGAGATCGCCCACGCCATTTATTTCCTCGCCGATAATGAGCAATCGTCCTTTATGACGGGACAAGCACTGGTCATTGATGGCGGCGCAACTGCGAGATTGAGCACCGAGTGATGAGAAAAAAAAATAATTCTCCGGTAAATAATCGAAAAAAAATTGACCCGCTGAAAATAAACATAGCGCGAGGCTTTATTTTTTTTAATGCCATTCTCTGGTTTGCGTACGGCATTTATATTTACTATGACATGGCTGTGGTCAACAACAATAAAAATTCAGCAGATGTAGTGACCCTGTTTGTCTTTGCCAATGCCGCCTTATTGCTTTTTAGCGGAATCAAGTTTGGCACACCCCAAGAGTGGGTCTATTATTTTGTACTGGTCGTTACCATTTTTAATACCATACTGACCCTGCTAAATATCCTTGACCTGTATTTTTTGGTTTGCTTTATTATTAACCTGCTCACTCTTTGGGCAGTTATTCCGCTCCGCAGGCAGTATTTCCCCAAGCCATGAAACATCCCCTGACCTCACTTGTTTGGTATTCGTTTTTCTTCACAGCCCTTGTGCTGGCTTTCTTTGGCGTAAATTCCTTGATGCGCTTTAGCCCGGATCCAAACCTAAAAGGGATTTACATGGTTTATGGCATCTTGATGTTTGGCGACGCCCTTGCCATGCTGCTTTGCGGATTATTCATCAACAGGAGATTTACCGCTGTATTCTGGTTCGCAGTAACCGTCCTCAGTCTCAACATCATCCTGACCATCTTCGACCAGTTTGGATTAATTGACCTGCTCTTTGTCATGTTGAATGCCTCCACACTTGGACTTGTAGTCAATTTTCGCAAGGAATTTCTCCCACAATGAAACAGACTCTTAAATCCATAATCCCAACCCCAATGCTTCAAGCTGCGCGGAATACCTACGATGCGTTTCGCCGCCTGCCACAATTGCCAGCCGCATATTTTCATCCCTGGCGGCGTGAGAGTATCCGCCGTCTTGCCGCGCTCAAGGATATTCACAAAGGACAACGCGCCTTCATCCTCGGCAATGGACCCAGTCTCAAGCAAACTGACCTCACTAAACTTAAGAATGAATTTACCTTCGGGATGAACCGCATTTACCTGCTCTTCCCCGAACTCGGATTTAATACAACTTATTTTTGTTCGATCAACGACCTCGTCATCGAACAATTCACTGACGATATCCTTGCGCTGCCCATGCCTAAATTTTTAGCATGGCGCTCACATCGTCACTTTCCTGCAACCTTGCAGCCTTCAAACGTGCCAACGTTTCTGTACACCACCTACACCGGCCCGCGTTTCTCCGCTGACGTGCGCGGACGTGTCTGGGAGGGCGCAACGGTCACAAACATGGCGCTTCAACTTGCATTTCACATGGGCTTTGAGCAAGTCATCCTGATCGGCGTGGATCACAACTTCACGTCCAAAGGCGATGCGAACAAAACAGTCGTCTCGCAGGGCGATGACCCAAATCACTTTGCGCCAAATTATTTTGCCAAAGGTTTCAAATGGCAACTGCCCGACCTCGACACCTCCGAGATCGGTTACGCTCTTGCACGCGATGCCTACCAAAAAGCAGGGCGCAAAGTTCTGGATGCAACTGTCGGCGGGAAACTGACCATCTTCCCAAAAGTGGATTACAACTCGCTATTTTAGATTTGTGATTTTAGATTTGCGATTTTAGATTTGCGATTGACGATTTCTTCACACGCCCTCCAACATTCATCCTTCATCCTTCCGCCTTCATCCTTTCCCACCATGAAACTCGTATCCATCATCACGCCCTCCTTCAATCAAGCCGCGTATCTTGAGCAAACCATCCTCTCTGTTTTGGAGCAGGACTATTCTCACATTGAATATATTGTTGTAGACGGCGCATCCACAGATAACAGCGTTGAGATTATCAAAAAGTATGAAAGCAAATTAGCGTATTGGGTTTCAGAAAAAGATAACGGGCAGGCAGATGCGATCAACAAAGGGTTTGCGCGCGCCACAGGCGAAATCATCGCATGGATGAATTCAGATGATTATTATCTTGCAGGCACAATCAGCGCAGCCGTAAAAATATTTGAAGAGCATCCAGAAGTTTTATTGGTCTACGGAAACATGCTCGCTGTGGATGAACACGGCAAAACATTCAACACCTTGAATTACAAACAACTGACTCTGGAAGACCTGCTCTGCTTCCAAATTATCGGACAGCCTGCCGTTTTCATGCGCCGCTCTGCATTGCAAATCACCAGCGGACTTGACCCCGCTTTCCATTTTCTACTCGACCACCACTTGTGGATTCGCCTCGCACAGCAGGGAAAAATCCTGCACGTTCCACAAACCTGGGCTGCAGCACGCTATCACGCCGAAGCAAAAAACCGCGCCAAAGCCGCCGACTTCGGACGTGAAGCCTTCCGCATTTTGGATGCCGTGGCACAAGATGAAAATCTCGCGCCCATTCTAGCAAAAGTAAATCGCCGCGCGCGCGCCTCCGCTCACCGGGTGGATGCGCGTTACCTGCTTGATGGCGGCAAACCCGCACAAGCCATATCCGCATGGATGCGTGCGTTGTTCATTCATCCGCCGACGGCATTGGCACGATTGAATATATTGGTTTCAGCAATTTTGAATTTATTAGGCTTGGGGAAATTACGTTCAGCGATCCTGCACAATCGCAAGGCACAGTTTTAATAACGTGAATAACGGATAAGGATTTTTCACTACAGATAAACACAGATGAAAAGGATTTTGGGTTGTTTTTGGTAAAAAGTAGGGCTTAAATCTGTGTTTATTTGTGTTCATCTGTGGTGAATTTGAAATAGATACCTTATCCATTATTGACGTTAAATAACAGAATTCGGAAGTTCCACTTCCAAAACACAAAAGCAGCCTGTCCGCTTGGACAAACTGCTTTTGTGTTTCTATACTTATAAAAGGGGTCCCGCCGCTCATCAGCATGGGGGGGACATGCAAATCAAGCGGCGGGTGACACCTAGATACCAATAAAGGGGAGGGCAGGTGCCAATGGATATAATATACACCTTATTAGTCTGAATAACATTAAGCAGAGATTAGAATATGGAGCAAGTTTGTCTTATTTACTTCCCTTTATGGCTGAAGATTTTTAGCCATTCATCCACTTCTGCGGGTGAAATTTTTTTATCCTCTGTATTTGCTTTTGGAACAGCGTTCCGCAGTTCTCTTAAAGATTTTACGAACTCCTCGGCAGAAATACATTGTGCGTGAACATCGCGCGCCGACCTTTGCACTTCCCTATCCGAAGAGACCACGATCCAATTCTTTGCATCCTTTGCCATGTGATTCAAACGCGCGCGGATGGCGCTGTCAGCCGTCTGCCCCAGCCTGACAAAATGCGCTCGGACAGTACCAATCTTTCGGGCGCCGTCATACCCGATCGGCGCGCCATCGAAATATACTTCCACTTGCTGTCTTTTGAGGCGCGCAAATTCCCGCAGAATGTCAACCAGTTCCATTTCATCATCCGGTGAATCAAGTCGCAGTCCCACTTTGGGAATTAAGTTATGTCCATCAATCAAATAGGGCATGAGTTATTTTACCTTATCAAATATTACCTGCATCAAATTCTATTCAAAAGCGTAGATAAGAGCAAAAGGCAAATCGAATATAATGTATCTATTCAAAGGAGATTCAAATGGACGAAAAGAAACCTTCCAGCTTAATCGCGACTCAGCAAAGCGGCGTAGTCCGCAATATACTTAATCAACTAAAATTAATTTTTCGCCTTATGGGCGATAAGCGTGTGAACGTATTTGCCAAACTTATTCCCGTTGGTGCATTAGTTTATCTTTTCTCTCCAGATCCAATCATGTTCCCCATCATCGGCGTTGTGGATGATGCCGCCCTGCTTTGGCTAGGTTCCTACGTCTTCACCGAACTCTGCCCGCCCGCCGTGGTGGCAGAACACATGAAGGAACTCGCCGGCAATATGAATGTCAGCCCGCAAGATGAAATTGTAGACGCAGAAGCCACCGATATCAGCGACAAACCTTCTTAACATGAAACGATTTTTAATTTTATTGATTCTGCCAATTCTCGCCTGTGGAGGATTGACGGAATCTGTTTCTCCGACAGTCGCGCCGCTTGCCACGCCGACAGTTGTTCCTGCACCCCAAACACGCGAAGCGTCCCAGCCTGTGCCTGATACCGCTGCCGCGCCAGCGACACAGCCACCCATCGCCAACGCAAGTTCCTTTCCGAACGCAAATGATTACGAATGGAAATTGATTGCCAGCGGACTTCGCCGCCCCGTGGATATTCAACCCGCCAACGACGGCTCTGGCAGATTATTCATCATTGAAAAGTCGGGCGATATTCGCATCTACGAAAACGGACAACTGCTCGACGCGCCATTCCTCGACATCACCGACCGCGTGAACGCCGGCGGCAACGAGATGGGCTTGCTCGGACTCACCTTCCACCCTGATTACAAACAAAACGGATTTTTCTACGTCAACTACACAGGCGATGGCGGCGATACGCGCATCTCACGTTTTCAAGCCAGCGGAAATTCTGCCGATAGCGCCAGCGAAAAAGTTTTATTGGTCATAAAACAGCCCTACCCCAATCACAACGGCGGCGCGCTTGCCTTTGGCCCCGATGGTTATCTCTACGCTGGTCTTGGCGATGGCGGGCTGGCAGGCGACCCACACAAGAACGGGCAAAATACAAATACCCTGCTCGGTAAAATTCTACGGCTGGATGTGAACAACGGCGACCCGTACGCCATCCCATCTGACAATCCCTTCGGCAACGAAGTCTGGACGTATGGACTTCGCAACCCGTGGCGCATCAGCTTTGACCGCGCCACAGGCGACCTATATATCGGAGATGTGGGGCAGGGCGAGTGGGAAGAAGTGGATTATCTCCCTGCTGGCGCGGAAAGCGGAGCAAACTTTGGCTGGTCTATCATGGAAGGCAATCATAACTACGATGGCGAGCCGCAATCTGGCATGTATCTCCCTGTGGCAGAATACAGCCATGCCGAAGGCGGCTGCTCCATCACCGGCGGATATGTTTATCGTGGTACGATTCCCGAATGGAACGGCGTCTATTTATACGGAGATTATTGCTCAGGCAAAGTCTGGGCGTTGATCCTCTCCGATGGGCAGTGGCAGTCTCAGGTTATGTTTGAAACGGGTGTGCTCATCACATCCTTCGGTCAGGATGAGTCAGGTGAAATCTATCTGGCAAGTGATACTGGCAACGTCTATAAACTTACAGTAAAATAAAAAAATATCACATCTTAAGCAGGCGCTTCGTCACACGAGTTTGTGACGCCTGTCACTAGTCTGAAAGACGCTTTTCTTTTACACTTGGCTCATTATTGTTAGATAGTTAGGAGATAGATATGGCAGAAAAAATTTGGAAAATTGAGAAAGTCAAACACTGCGAGCATGTTGGTCACGAAGTAAAGATCGAGAATCAAGTCGTGTACCCTGCTGAAAATCTACCAGACCAGCCGGCAAGAATTATTGCACACCGTTGTTCCAATGCTTTGGAATGTAATGCGGTAGACAAAGCGTCCTGCGCTTTGTGCGGCACAAATCCTAACCTTGACCCCGTGTAATTGAGCGACCGAAAGTTGCTCTTCCAAACTCTCTCCTCCCTCTGAGTTGGTCTTTTGGCTACACCGCGTGCGAACGCGGTGTATGCCGTTAAAGGCATAATACGTCATTGCGAGGAGGATGTATTTTCCAACGAAGCAATCCCCATAGTACACGAGATTGCTTCGTCGCGAAGAACAAGAGCGCTCCTCGCAATGACATTTACAACTCTTTCAAAAATTCCCGCACGCTTTTATCTGCCGGACTTTCTTTAATCTGCTTCGGCGTTCCCACTTGTTTTAATTCACCGTTGATAATCACTGCTACGCGGTCGCCGACCTGCGCGGCTTCTTTTAGGTTATGTGTCACAAAGATCGTAGTACGATGATCCTGTGACAATAAATTAGACAGGTCGTTCAGCAACTGCGCCCGCGTTGGGGGATCAACCGCGGAGAATGGTTCATCCATCAAAAGCAATTCGGGATCAAGGACAAACGCGCGAGCCAAACTGACTCGCTGCGCTTCGCCGCCTGAAAGTTGACCTGCCCGCCGTCCGAGCAGTGAATCTACGCCCATGGCTTTGCTCCACCTATCCACCCGTGTGCGCGTTTCTTCCTTGTCTGTGCCGCGAAATTTTAATCCGAGCGCAATATTTTTTTCGACGGTCATATCCATCAACAGCGGATCTTGAAAGACAAACGATATTTTGCGGCGATATTCGAGGTCGTTTATCTGGAAGATGGACTTTCCATCGAATGTCATTTCACCCCGCGCAGGTTTCATGAGACGCGCCAGCGCAAGCAAAAGCGTGCTTTTCCCCGCGCCATTGGGCCCCACCACGGCAAGCGTCTCGCCGCGTTGAATTTCTAGCGAATTGATTTTCAACGCATCGCGTCCGTTGCGTTGGATGAGAAGGTCACGAATGGAAATTAATTCACTCATCACTTGCGCCCCTTTTGCTGAATTAATGTCAATGCCAGATTGATAAGATAGGTGAGAATCAGCAATAATGCCGAAAGCGCCAATGCCTGCTCAAATTCGCCTTTGGAAGTTTCCAGCACAATGGCTGTGGTCAACACCCGCGTTTGTCCTTTGATATTTCCGCCGACCATCATCGAAGCGCCAACTTCGGAGATGACGGAGCCGAATCCAGCCATCAGCGCGGCGAGCAGCGGCAGGCGTGCCTCGCGCCATAGCATCCAAATCATTTGTGGACGGGATGCGCCCAATCCAAGCAATTGCTGTTGCAGACGTGGATCCAATGCCGCCAGAGCCGCGGCGGTGAGCCCCATCACCACGGGCGCAGAGATGACCGTCTGCGCGATGATGATTGCGACAGGGGTGTAGATGAGATGCAAGCCACCCAGCGGACCACTGCGCCACAAAGTCATGGCTACAACGAGACCGACGACAACAGGCGGCAGCGCCATGCCTGTGTTGACAATGCTCAACAAAAATGACCTGCCGCGAAAATTTCCGAGTGCAAGCCAAGTCCCAAACGGCAGACCGATCAACAGGCTGATGAGGGTCGCAACGGTTGAGACTTGCAAAGAGAGCAGGGTGATTTCAAAAATATCAGACATAGGGGAGGGAAGAAAAAAGTAATAAGTAAAAAGTAAGACGTCTTACTTTTTACTTATTACCAATGACTTATTACCTTTGCAAGTTTACTACAGACCTAAATCAGCATCGGTTTTATCGGCATCGGGGTAGAAGAGCGGCTGACCGAATTTTTCCACGCCGAATTCACCGATCACTTTTTGTGTGGCGGGGTCGGTGATGAATTTGGCAAATGCCAGCGCGCCGTCGTAGTTGACTGCGGGCCACTTCTCAGGGTTGACTGTGATGACGTGATAGACATTCAAGAAGGCATTGTTGCCTTCAAGCAAAATCTCAAGTTGAAGATTATCTTGGGTCGCGAGATAAGTAGCGCGGTCGGTGAGGATGTACGCGCCCTTCTCGGAAGCGACGGTGAGCGACGCGCCCATGCCCTGACCCGTTTCGATGAACCATGCGGGTTTTTCGGTGCGGGGGTCAAGTTCGGCTTTAGACCAGAAGCTGAGTTCCATTTTGTGCGTGCCAGAGTCATCTCCGCGTGAGACGTACGGAACGCCTGCGTTATAAATGGCGACAAACGCATCTTTTGGGCCAAGACCTGCGATCTTGGCTGGGTCACCAGCGGGTCCGACAATGATGAAGTCATTGTGCATGACCAACATGCGTTCCTTGCCAAAGCCAGCATCCATCAATGTCACTTCGGCGGCTGGCGCGTGGACCAACAAAACATCCGCGTTGCCTTCCTCACCCATCTTGAGCGCGGCGCCTGTGCCGACAGCGATGGTTTGCACAACGTAGCCGGTCTGCTCCTGGAACATGGGAACGAGCACATCAAGCAAGCCAGAATCCTGTGTGGATGTTGTTGTGGCGAGGATGATATTCGGGTTGGCGGGCGGAACCACGACGGCGGCGGCTTTTACTTCGATCTTGACGACCATCTTCGCCCAGGCTTTGCTGGATAAGCCAGGCATGACCATGTTGAGATCGGCGCCGTCGAAGGCAACCAAACAATCGGCGCAGGCTTCCACCTCAGCGTAGGCCACTTCAGATTCGTACCCGTCGCTGGCTGTGACAAGGAGTGCGCTCGCGCCAGATTGAACACCAGCCTTGGCAAGCACTTCACTCAAGCGGACGCCTTCGTAATCAGTCATCCCGTTCT
>CAMCQT010000054.1 GCA_945877125.1 Candidatus Brevifilum fermentans
GGATTTGGGGGAGGACGGGAGGGGGTCTAAGCGCACGCTCACCAACTTATATAACGCCCGTCCCACATGGTTGGATTTGGCGCACAAACGCCTCGATCAAGCCGTCTTCGCCGCCTACGGCTGGAAGTCCGATTTGACCGATGAAGAGATTTTAGAGAAGCTGCTGTCTCTGAATTTAGAGAGAAGCAAATAAAGGAAAAGGAAGGTAAATTCAATGGAAACAAAAAAATATCTGTTCGTTATCAACGACGCCCCCTATGGCAATGAACGTTCCTATAATGCCTTGCGCCATGCCATGAATTTGGTCAAGCGTGAAGCAGTGGAAATAAAAGTGTTTTTGGTTGCCGATGGTATCTTTTGTGCCCGCAAGGGTCAAAAAACGCCAGAAGGCTATTACAACATCGAACGCATGGTCAAGTCACTGGCAAAGCGCGGTAAAGTCGCCACCTGAGGCTCCTGCTCAGAAGCCCGAGGTCTCGGGCTGGATGATTTTACAGAAGGGATCGAGATGGGCAACATGGATTTACTCGGTGATTGGACAGTCGAAGCGGATCATGTGATCGTTTATTAGCTCGATCAAGCCGTCTTCGCCGCCTATGGCTGGAAGTCTGATCTAACCGATGAAGAGATTTTAGAGAAGCTGCTGGCATTGAATTTGGAGAGAGGGAAGTAAACCCCCTCCGTCCTTCGGACACCTCCCCCAAATTCCAAAGAACATGGAATTTGGGGGAGGAAAAGGCAGTACAACATAATGAAAACTAAACTTTATATTCCACATACAGTTCTTTCTCCCCCAATTGTGTTCTTCAATTGGGGGAGATGTCTCCGCCGAAGGCGGGACAGAGGGGGTGGGGTCTAAATGCATAAACGCACCACACCAAAAATCTTCGCGCGCGCCAAAGAACTAAACCGCAACCTCACCCCCGCCGAAGAAAAACTATGGGCACAACTCCGCAGCCACAGAATGGGCGAAGTCCATTTCAGAAAACAGCACGCCATCGGCAACTACATCGTGGATTTTTGCGCCCCACGCAAGAAACTCATCATCGAACTGGATGGAAGTCAGCACCTCGAACAGCAGGAATACGATGCAGAAAGAACAGAATTCTTGAAATCCAAAGGCTATACAGTTTTACGGTTTTGGAACAACGCTGTGCTCAACAACATAGACTCGGTTTTGAATGTAATTTGGGATACGTTGAGTGAATCCCCCTCCGTCCTAACGGACACCTCCCCCATTCAAAAGCATGAATAGGGGAGGAAGGGCAGCACAAAATGAAAACTAAAATTTATATTCCACCCCCTCCCAGCCTCCCCCAAAATCGGTCTTTGATTTTGGGGGAGATGTCCGCAGGACAGAGGGGGTCGGAGGGGGTGGGGGTATGAATCACCGCCGCACCACCCCAAAAATCTTCGCGCGCGCCAAAGAACTAAACCGCAACCTCACCCCTGCCGATCTCGTTTTTTTATCCAATTCAACATCCCCGCTGCCGCCGCGCGCCCGCTGGCGAAGCAAGCCGTCAATAAATATCCGCCCGTCGGTGCTTCCCAATCCAGCATTTCACCCGCGCAAAAGATACCTGGCAAATTGCGGATCATCAAATTTTCATCCAATTCTTCAAATGTCACACCGCCTGCACTGCTGATGGCTTCATCCAACGGGCGCGGCGCGATCAACGGAATGGGCATTTGCTTGATGAAAGAAGCGATCCGTTCCACACTTGCGAACTCTTCTTTTGACATGAACTCGTGTAACAACCCGACCTTCACGCCTTTCAATCCCACCGTTTTTTCAAGATGACTCGCCATCGAACGCGAACCGCGCGGCTTGGATAATTTCTCCACCAGCCATTCATGCGACCGGTCAGGCGACATGTCCAACAAAATCACCGCCTTGCCCTGCGCCTCGATCTCATCGCGGATAGCCGCCGAAGCCGCGTACACCAAACTGCCCTGCACGCCATCTTTTGTGACGATAAATTCTCCCTGCCGATGAAACTCACCAAACGACAGCGCCGCCGACTTAAGCGGCTGACCCTCGAATCGTTCACGGAAATGCGGACTCCACGCCACGTCAAATCCGCAGTTGGATGGCTTCAACGCTTCCACCTTAACCCCAGCCTGAATCAGCGGCTTGACCCATGCCCCGTCCGAGCCGAGCCTTGCCCAACTGCCGCCGCCCAAAGCCAAAATCACCGCATCCGCGTGGATAGTTTTCTCGCCTTCGGGTGTTTGAAATTTCAGAGATTTATCTTCGTTCCACCCCAGCCATTTATGACTTAAGTGAAATTTGACTCCCGCCTCATCCAACCGCTTCAACCACGCCCGCAACAGCGGACTGGATTTCATTTCCTTCGGAAACACGCGCCCCGATGAGCCAACAAAAGTTTCGACTCCAAGTCCATGCGCCCACTCGATTAATTCATCGGGTCCAAATGATCTGAGCATCGGCTCGATCTTGTCGCGGCGATTTCCATAACGGGCAACAAATTGTTCAAAGGGTTCCGAATGCGTCAGGTTTAATCCGCCGCTGCCAGCCATCAAAAATTTACGTCCCAAAGAAGTCATGGAATCATAAACATCCACTTTGACCCCATGTCCAATTAATACTTCTGCGGCCATCAATCCCGCAGGCCCACCGCCGATAATTGCAACTGAATTATTCATACGGTCATTATATGTCATTGCGAGGCGATCTTGCTCTTTGCCGAAGCAATCTCCGCATTGAAACAGGAGATTGCTTCGGCGGAAGTGCGCCGCCTCGCAATGACATCAATTAGTTTATATTGAAATCAATGCGGGCTGTTTTTGCAACACAGCCTGCATCGACCACGGGCCTGTCCATGTGACGGTGACATTGACCAATTGGCCGCGCAGGTTTTCCTCTGTTTCCACAAAGACGATCTTGTTGGTGGGGGTACGTCCGCGCCAGCGGGTTTTGACTTTATCTTCGAACAAAACTTCAACCGTTTCGCCGAGATGTTTTTTGTTGATCTCAGCCAGAATGCCTTCCTGCAAATCATCAAGGATGTGCAGGCGGCGCAGTTTGTCTTCTTCGGGCACGTTGTCATCCATGTTGCGCGTGGCGACGGTGCCCTCTCTCAGCGAGTAGCGTGCCAAATGGGCCACATCCAGTTTCAAGTCAGAGAGGAGGCGATGCGTCTCCATGAACTGTTCCTCTGTTTCGCCGGGAAATCCAACGATGATATCCGTCGCAATCGAACAATCAGGAATTTGAGAACGGATCTTTGCCACAAGGTCGCGATAGTCCTGCTGGGTGTATCCGCGCTTCATGTTGAGCAACACCTGATCGTCGCCGGCTTGAATGGGAAGCTCGATATGCGGCATGACACGCGGAAGTTCGGCGATGGCTTGGATGAGGTCGTCGCCAAAATAATTGGGATGCGAGGTCAGGAAGCGGATGCGCTCGATACCTTCAACTTCGTGGATAAGTCGCAGCAGCGCCGCGAGGTTGGGACCGTCGGGAACATCCTTGCCGTAGCGGTCTACGATCTGACCCAGCAGAGTCACTTCCTTCACGCCTTGCCGCGCCAACGAGCGGATTTCTGCCACAACGTCGCCAACGGGACGCGAGCGTTCACCGCCGCGCTTGGAGGGGATGATGCAAAAAGTACAGGCATGGGAGCACCCGTAAACGATCGGCACATGCGCGCTGATTAATTTACCTTGCTCGGCGATGGGCAAAATCAACTCGTCGTCCATCAACAGGAAACGGCGCGCAGTTTCCGCGTCTTCCAGCGAGTGGACTTCGCCTTGCGTGAGATGCGAGATCAACGGGCCGGGGTCAGAGGGCGGCGAGAATACATCCACAAAGGGGAGTTTCGCGCGCAATTTTTCCGCTCCGCGCACGCCGACCATGCAGCCCATTAAGTTGATGACAAGGTTTGGGTTTTTCTTTTTCAGCGGCGCAAGCGAGGTGACGCGCCCGTAGGCTTTATCCTCGGCAGTTTGGCGCACGACACAGGTATTTAAAACAATAACATCGGCTTCTTCGATGGTTTCGGTCAGGGTATAGCCAAGATGCTCAAGCGACGAACCAACCCGCTGCGAGTCGGCCACGTTCATTTGACATCCTTCTGTCCAGATGTGATATTTCATATTGCTCCTGCAAAAATTTAGCTGTAAGGCGCAAATTATACCAAGTCTGTCAGAATTCGGATGTCAAATGCCTTCGGTCAAACAGGTCTTTCCCAAGGTCAGGAAATTCTTAACGCAAATTTTTTCTTTTTGCGAAAATTTGCTCTCTTCGCGCCTTTCGCATTAAGACTGCTTCAGTCAACACTCAGCGAGGAGCCCCGCACAGATCAAGAATGGCAGCGATTATTAATACCAGCTACATGTGCCATAATTATAAGTATGATGACTGCAATTGTTCTGTATCATAAAATTTGTACATGCAGAATGACTTGCGGCAGGAGCACTTCCTGGAACGCAAGATACAGCAATTGGAGTATCAATTATCGCTTCATCACTGCCTCCCGCGCCTACTCTGGACAGCGAACTATTAACGCTGCTAAACACATTGCCAATAATGGGTCCCAGGATCATCAGCGCGGCGACGACGACAATGGCGACCAATACCAGGATGAGTGCATACTCAACCAACCCCTGTCCCTTTTGATATTTTTTTTGGGAAAATGATGAATTCATAAGAAAACTCCGTTTGAAATTTATATGAAATTCAATCTGTTATTCATCATTTATACATCGCTCTACGTCTAAAATGCAAGAGCAATATTCTAATTTGCCGCCAGCTTTTATGAAACGCCGGGTAAATAAAAAGGGACAGTCACTTTCTGATGACTGTCCCTTTTTGAATTACGGGCTGGGAGGTCCGCCTGCGGGCATACACGCCAGTTGAGTTGAATTCGGCGGCGTGCCGCATGTGCCACTCAAAATTCCGTTGGGCGTGTTGATCGTGCAAGCCGCTCCTTGAGTGAGTCCGACGCAGGCGTCAATCGCTTGCTGCGGAGGTGTTCCACCCGCGCCAGAAGTACCGCCGGTTGCAGGCTGCCCGCCGCTGAGATTTGTGCCGCCAGCATCAGAAATTGTCATACTCGGTCTGTTGCTGACCGTGGTATTACCCAAAACATAAACCGCTTCCCCGCCGCGCACACAGCGCACGTAATTTTCCACGCGCACCGCGTCACCCTGTGGGCCATGTCCCTGCGGATACTCGGAGGCGCTGCCCGTCTTCGGGTCGCTGCGCTGCGCGCCTGCGCCATGCACATCGACCCAGTTGTTCATGTAACCCAGCGCTTTTCCAAACGAGACATACGCCGCAAACGAACCGCTTCCCGATGAATCGGCGTGGGTGGTGCTGCTCCAATAAAATGGATAGTCTACCTGCCCGCCTTCATTGGTGATGGAAGTCGCGCTGAAAATCGGGTCAATCGCCGCCGAGTTGCTTGTGGCGGGCGAGCGCGAATAATCTACGATGCTTTGCAATTCCTTCGCATTCGGCAAACGCCAGTCATCGAAGCCAGCCGCCGAAGAGCCTTCACAATACGCCAGCGCCGATTCCCAGTTCATACCCGATCCGCTGTCGGCTTGCGACCAGACCAAGCCCGTCGCGTTGTCGCTGATCGTGCTGTCGCCGTTATTCACAAAAGCATTCTGTCCATAATTCGAGCCGCCGCGCACGTACAGCACGAAGAAAGTTTTATCACTGCCGCGCATACTCAGCCCGTAGCCTTTGATGCGCCCATCGGCAAAGTTCACGCCGAACATGGTTTCATCGCCGTTCATGGTGGTGCTGACGTATTTGGTACTGGTGGCAAACTGGCTGTCGATCACACGTTCGCCCGCAGCCGTGTCGCCGTAGGCAAAGTCAAAATAGAGCGTATCAATAAAAGGCGTGGCGGAGCAGCTTCCGTTGGGGCAGGCGCTCACATCCGTGCCGTCAAACAGAATCAGCGAATACAACTCTTTGATGGTCGGCAGCCGCCAATCGTCGTATCCCGCCGCCGTGGATGATTCCGCGCCGCTCATTGCGTTGGCGAGGTTCAACTTGTCGCTGGCAGTGATCGCCCCGTCGCCGTTGAGATCAGCCGATTTTGTCCACATCAGCCCGGTCGTTAGGTCGCTCACGCTTCCATCGCCATTATCCCGATAGGCAGGCATCGCGCCCTCATAATTTCCATCCTGCCCCGCAAACGCCGCGCCCAGCCCCGCGCAAGCCACCAGTTGATTATTGTCGTAGCACGCGATTTGATCCGTATCCACAATGCGATAAGTGAGCGAGTTTGATTCCACGCTCGCGGGCGAAACTGATTCTACAGCCTGAGCCGATTCTGCCGCTGTGGGCGATGCCGCCGCTCCGCTCGTCGGGGAAGTTAATCCTATGGCGGGCAATTTTCCACAGGCGGCTAGTAAAACTGCAAACAACAGAAACACTTTATTTTTTAGCATGTCTCTCTCTTATGTTTAATATTGGTCGTATTTTACCGATGTAAACTTATTGCGCTGAGTGCGTCAAATCATCATATTTAATAACTCACCTTACGCACCCAAGCGTGATTCACTGAGCGCCAGCGAAGGGTCTCCGAGGTAATCGGAGAGGTCCTTCACTTTGCTCACATCGTCCCGATATCCTTCGGGAGAACGACACTGCGTAAGGTGAGTTTTTAATTTCGCTTCTTATTCCAAACTAAATTGATACCCTGCCCTAAAAACCGTTTTGATGTAAATGGGATCAGATGAGTTGGGTTCGATTTTCATCCTCAAATTACAGATGTGAACATCAATCATCCGCTCGACGCCTTCGAGGTTGGCGTCTTGTAATTTGAGTAGTAACTCAGAGCGCGAGAACACGCACCCGGGCGCAGACATTAAAGCAGAAAGCAAATCAAATTCAGACGGAGTCAGGCTGACGGGACGCCCAAATGCTTTTACACAGCGGGCTTCCTTTTCGAGGTAAATTCCGCCAATGGACAGAATATCAGAATAATCACATACAAGGTCGTGGGCGTTGGCTTTATCAGCAATGGTGAAAAGGGTATTTGACATGAATTTATTTTAGCACGGCATGTCGTTTGTTGATAAAAATTACCTGTTCATGTTTTGATTTCCCTAGCCTTTACTAATTATTTGGTCGTTGCGGCGCTATGGAATTTGCGTTTTTGGGAGTCGCAAACGCAAAAGCGGACCTCCAAGTTTTCAAAAAAAACTTGGAGGTTTTTGTCTATATGCCAAGAGCGGTTGAAATTAGAGATTCGGGATTTTAGTTGACCTCTTGCATAAGTAGCCGCAGCCCACAGGGTACGGTTTTCTCAAATTCAAAAAGCTTAGCGCAAACACTTGCGCCGCACGCCAGTGCAGGTATTACGCGAAAAGGCAAAAGACGCGAATTTTTTATTAAGCTTTGCGAAAATTCGCCCAATTTGCGCTTTTCGCGTTAAGCCTTTGCCATAAACTTGTAAATGAGACTCTTTTTTTTATGTGCCATCTGTGGCAAAAAGGACTTTTGCAAGAGGTCTAGTATAAAAAAATCAAGCTGCTCGACAAAACAGCGGTTTGGGCAATGAACAATGTTTCGGTCACATCACGACGAAAAAAACACGCCAAGCGAGGGAAATTACAGTTTCAATTTTTAAGTCCAGCTACAAGTTTTTTTTGGGCTCAAACTTGCACATGCGTCCTCATTTGCAATATTTGAAGCGTTTCCTGAAATAAAGGCAGGTATATTTGGAGTCGACGAGACGCTGACGATTGGAGTTAATGAAGCGGCTAGGGTGGACAAAGCAGTTGGAGTGGCTGCAATTATTAATACCAGCTACCTGTGCCATGCTCATAAGGTGGAAATCATGACGGCACACAACAGGCACGCAAGGATCGCAAATCAGCATGGCTTGTAATCGCGGTAAAATCCCCCGCATGACCAAATCCTATCGTTTTTTCGACATCATTCTCGGTGTCTTCGTTGCGGTTCTCATCATCAGTAACATTGCCTCCTCTGCAAAAATCATAGACTGGGGCTTCAGCATCCTCGGCATCCGCATGGCGTTTGACGCGGGCACGATCCTCTTCCCCATCGGCTATATCTTCGGCGATATTCTGACCGAGGTCTACGGATATCAACGCTCCCGCCGCGTGATCTGGACGGGATTTTTTTCGCTGGCTCTCGCCGCTGTTGTTTTCTGGCTCATCAGCAAAATGCCGGGTGAATCCACGTGGCAGGGTTACGCGGGTGATACTGCCTATCAGTCCATTCTCGGCGGCATGAGCAGCGGCGGAATCGTCCTCGCCAGTCTCGCCGCGTACTGGCTCGGTGAATTCAGCAACTCGTTCGTGCTCGCAAAGATGAAGATCCTCACCAGCGGGCGCTGGCTTTGGTCACGTACCATCGGCAGTACGCTAATCGGCGAATTTATCGACACGGTTATTTTCGTCGTCATCGCATCTGCCTTCGGCGTTTTCCCGTGGAGTCTCTTCCTCACGCTCACGCTTTCAAATTATATTTTCAAAGTCAGCATGGAAGCATTAATGACCCCCGTCACATACGCGGTTGTTAATTTTCTCAAACGTGCCGAGCACGAAGACATTTACGACAGAGAGACAAACTTCAATCCGTTCATCGTGTGATATTCTCTACCGTACAGATGTCATTGCGAGGCGGTTTGTGCCGAAGCAATCTCCTGTTTTGCAGATATTTCAACTCAAAACGAGATTGCCGCGCCGCCCGCTGCGCGGAACAAGAGCGGCGGCTTGCAATGACATCATCAGTAGATCACGAAAACGACTCTGGAGTCGGACGGCTTGCCGTCCGCGTGGGAAGCGAAACAAAAAAATGCCGCTTCGCAGGTTTCTTTATTGACAAAATTCATGTCTAAAATTTTGCTTCAAGCCATCAGCAAGCTGATGGACTCCAGAATCGTGGCTTTTCCAAGGTCGCTTGACGTCTTTTTAATTTTGTGGCAGGCTTAACGCGAAAAGCGCAAATTGGGCAAATTTTCGCGAAACTCAATAAAAAATTCGCGTCATTCGCCTTTTTGCGGAATTCGCATTAAGATTTTCCTGACCTTGGAAAAGCCATGACTCCAGAATCGTGTGCTATTGCTTTTTATACAGTGTCTATCTGCGATATAGCGCGGGCTGAAACAAGTCTTCTAGTTGTCTCGAACAAGGCAAGCAAAACCAAAATCAAAACTCCCAAAACAAAGAACATGGATTGGCCGCCGATGCTTTCAAGCAGGACGCCGCCAATAAATCCGCCCACGGCTGCGCCAAAACCAAAACTTGCCGCGCCAAAGAGTCCCTGCGCAGTCGATTTCAATCCATCGGGCGCGTTTTCATCTGTATAGGTAACTCCTGCAAGCCACATCGCAGGGAACATCATTCCACCGAGAGCTTGTATCGCAAACACCGTAAGCGGCGTGGCAGCCGCGGCAAACAACAACGAACGGACGCCCATCATCGCCAACGCGGCAATGAACAAACTGTGTGACGTAAACCGCTTTATAAGATGATGCCCAAAAAAGAAGATGGGGATTTCAGTCAACGTGGCGATTAAAGAAGCGATGCCCATTTGTGTTTCTGTTGCGCCCAACTCCGCCATGTATGGATACAAATAGGACGCCACTGAAAAAGCCCCCACACCGCCAAGGAAAGATGTCACAAGAAAAAACACCCAGCTTTTATTTTGCAAAAGCATCCAAATCCCGCCTTTGCTGGATGTTTGTTCGTCCTGTTTGCCATAGTCAAATTTTTGGCTGACAAAAAGATTTATCAATGAGATAACGGCAAACATCCAAAAGGCGATCTTCAAACCATAATTCTGTACAAATAAGCCTGCGATGGGTGCAAACATACCCCAGCCAAATGTGCCACCCAGTCGGATACGTCCGTATTTCGTTCGTTCTTTTCCGAGCATGGTCATCGTGGCGCTATCAGCCAATGAGCCGACGGGCGCCATAAAGATATTGTATAAGCCAATAAGCGCAAAGATGGCGGCAAAGCTTGTAAGAGCAGGCAGCGCCCATGCCATAATAACAGCGGACACAAGCCCAAGCCCCATGATCGATTTATGCCGTTGGGTTAAATCTGCAAGCGCGGTACCAAACGGCGCAGCCACCAAAGTGATCAGCGGAGCCGCACCCGTTAACAGTCCTATTTGTATTCCGTTGAATCCAAGTCCTTGATAATAAATAACAAGAAAGGGTTGCAGTGAAGCAAGCGCGGCAAAATATAAAAAGTAAAAACTAAAAGGCCATATTTTTTTCATCCATCCTCAGCCTGGGTCAAAACCTTACAACGGCATCTTTGCGGCGATCCCAGCACTGCGCGGATACTTCGGCGGCGTGGCGGCGACCTTATCCACGAGCACGAGGAAACGGTCATCGGCGACGCCGGGCAAATTAACGGGAATCAACTTCTTCAATTTTCCGCCCAACAATTTCATCGCTTTTTCAGCGGACTGCGCTTCGGCGGGTCCGCTTTCACCTTTTTGAGCCAACACCATCCCGCCGATCTTGACCAGCGGAAGCAGGTATTCACTCAACACGCTGAGATTGGCAACCGCGCGCGCGACAGCCCAGTCATAAGATTCGCGGTGTCCCATTTTTTGACCGAGGTCTTCGGCGCGCGAATGAATGACGGTCACGTTTTCCAGTCCCAGCACATCCACGATATGCTGACAGAAATTGGCTTTCTTGCCAACTGATTCGACCAGCGTCAATTGCATGGCGGGATAAATTATTTTCAGGGGAATGCCCGGGAACCCCGCACCCGTCCCAACGTCCACCAGGCGCAGCGGAGGATTTGCCTTCCAAGCCATCACGCAGGAGAACGAATCCAAAAAATGTTTGGTACGGATCGATTCCACATCCCGAATGGCGGTCAGGTTGAATTTTTGATTCCAATCCATAAGTTCGCGCTCGAATGTGGCAAGCGCCAGAATGTGCCGTCCCGTCAGGTGGACATTGAAAAGCGAGAGTGCTTCGCGGGCTAAGTTTTCCATGCGGTGATTATAGCAAAAAAGAGAGAGCCTGCTCATTCGCAGACTCTCTCAATACTGATTACTGATTACTTTTCACTTTTCACTTTTTACTTCTGGCGTTTCCTTCTTCACTTTATTTCCGCGCATCTTTCGGAAGAGTGCGCGCAAGCCGATGAAGACCAGATACAACGGGAGTCCGATCATAATTAAGACGGGCAGGGTGTAGATCACAAAGCGGATCAGGAAATCTACAAAGCCTTTCAGGAAGTTGACCAGATCCTGCACGGCTTCGAGCGCCACGCCTTTGGGCTCCCATTTGCCGATCACAACCGGCTTGACAGTTTCCTCGGCGATGATGCGCACGCTGATGGCAGAAAGCGCGGCGGCTTCTTCGTAATACTTCATCTGCCCTTTGACCAGTTCAATTTGTTCACGGTAATACACAAGTTGATTGAAAACATTAACCACGTCTTCGGTCGCTGTGGCTTTTTCCATGATCGCTTCCAACTGCACTTCGGCGGCTTCATAATTCTTTAAGCGCGATTGCAAATCCACATATTCGGCGGTCACATCCTGACCTGAGCGGGTTTCGTTCTGCACCTCGACCACGTCTTTTTTGATCTGCTCCAGCGCCGCATCCAGGTTTGCCGCAGGCACACGGACTGTGATCTGCGCTTCGGGCACTTCAAGATAATCGCTGGTGTAGCTTTGATACAAATTAGACGAGACCACAAATCCACCCATTTGCTGCGCCAAAATCTGAATATTCTTCATGCGCCCTTCCACGTCTGAAACGACAATGGCGAGGTCGGCATTTTGAATGACGATGCGATTCGCGCTGGGCGCAGAACCGTCACTCGCTGCAGTGCCCTGGTTGGAAACGCTTGCGGTTGCCATGGGCATTGCCTCGTATGCGTCTGCTTGCGGCGCTAAAGGCGCGCCCGCCGCTTCAGATAAATTTCGATTTTCAGTTTGCTTTGAACTGGCACTGGCACCACATGCGGCAAGGATCAATGCGGCAACGAGGACAAGACTAAATGGCAATAATTTTTTCATGATCTTTTCTCCTTTAACCTTTTGGCAACTTCTCTATCCAAAAGACGAACAAACTTGAAGAATTGTTCCATTTCATCATTCATCTTTCATCCTTTACACCTGCACTGGCGTGCGGCGCAAGTGTCTTTCCAATCACCAGCCCTCAGCAAGACGCGCCGCGTGTTTCTCAGGCAAGCCCGCCTCACGGATGCGCTGCTGTACTTCGGCGACATTGTATTCCACACGGCGCGGGGTCCAAGTGAGGGCTTCGGTGTCGTAGATGGCGTACGCCGCACGCGGATCACGGTCTCGAGGCTGTCCAACCGAGCCTGGGTTCAGGATCAACCTCGGGCGCAGCATGATCGTTTCATCCGGTTTGGTCTGATCCATGGTCACACGGTCATTTTTTTCATTCAGCACAAATATGCACTGAATGTGGGAATGCCCGACAAAACACCAGGGCGTTTGAAAATGATCAAAGTTGACTCGTGCTGAAAGTGCATTCAAAATATATTCCCACAATGGGTCGCGCGGACTTCCATGCGCGAGCGTGGCATCGCCGCTCACTTTCACGTTCGCAGAAAGTGAGCGCATAAAATCCATATTACTCGCCGATATAACTTTTTCATGATAGATCAACGAGCGGCGCGCGTCACCATTAAAAGCTTCAAGCGGCATCTTGCCAATCGCAGCCATATCATGGTTGCCAAGAATGCAGGTCAGGTTTGCAATGTCGCGCACTTCCTCAACCACCGCGTTCGGGTCTGGCCCATAGCCAACGAGGTCGCCAAGACACCAGGTCTCATCCACCTGACCAGCGTCTTTCAATACAGCTACGAGTGCAGTGTAATTTGCATGAATATCCGAGACAACCAAAACGCGCATAGTTACTCCAACAACCTTGATGTGTGTTCGATAATTTTTTCAGCCACCTCTGTTTTACTCAGGAGCGGCAAAATTTCCTTCGTTCCATTTGCGAATAAAAATATCACGCGATTCGTATCCACCGCAAAGCCTGCATCACTGGCAGAAATATCATTCGCAACGATCATGTCCATTTTTTTGGATATTAATTTTTCAGACGCATTTTCCAGCAGATCACGACTTTCTGCCGCGAACCCCACCACGATGTGAAACCGCCTGCCACTTAACTGTGAGTTGGCTACTGTTTCAAGAATATCCGGCGCCGCTGTCAGCGTCACCTGCGGAATACCATCGCGCTTTTTCATTTTATCTGCGGCTGTTTTCTTCGGTATAAAATCTGCCGCCGCCGCCGCCATGATCAACACATCTGCCGATTCAGACAAAACAGCGTTGAGCATTTCCATCGCACTGTTGACTTTTATCACGCGCGCGCCCACAGGCGGAGTTAAAGCCGTCGGCGCAGTAATCAGGCAAACCTCTGCGCCAGCATCGAGCGCGGCTTGTGCGATAGCATATCCCTGTTTGCCAGAGGAATGATTGGTAATCACGCGCACCGGATCAAGCGCTTCCTGAGTCCCGCCGGCTGTGACAACAACTTTCTTCCCCGCGAGTTTTCCATTTTTGCCGAGCACGATCCGAATGTGACCAAGAATTTCGGCAGGCTCAACCATGCGTCCTTTGCCTGTCAATCCAGAAGCGAGATGTCCGTCAGCCGGGCCGACAATAATGGCGCCGCCTTTTTTCAACTTTGCGAGATTCCCCTGCGTGGTGGGGTGGTAGTACATTCCACCGTCCATTGCGGGCGCAATCACCAGCGGACACTCCGCCGCCAACGCAGTGACCGTGAGCAGATTATCAGCAAGTCCATTCGCAAGCTTGGCGATCGTATTTGCTGTGCAGGGCGCAATGACCAGCAAATCCGCTGTTTTGCCAAAACTGACATGCAAAATATGAGCCTCGTTTCCCCACAGATCTTGATCTCTGTAGGCGCGGCGGCCGGTTACCGATTGAAAAGTTAGCGGGCTAACAAACTTTTCCCCGGCATCCGTCAGAATCACATCTACTTGCGCACCCTCCTGCGCAAGTTTGGAAGCAAGGTCAGCGGCTTTGTAGCCAGCAATAGACCCCGTCACACCGAGCAAAATATGTTTATTGGAAAGGATGGACATAGAGGGAGATTATACTGCCAAGAAGAAGGCGCAAGCGGGTTTTGTGTCTGAAACAAGATAAATCATTTACATAGCTGCTGTTATCAAAGGCATGAATACCAGAAATTTAAAGCAGAAAATAAAGCAAAACAAGCCTTAAGCCCGTTCAGCTTTATTTATTTAGACCGCTTGCAAAAGTCCTTTTGCCACAGTGGTCACAGAAAAAAAGAGTCCCATTTACAAGTTTATGGCAAAGGCTTAACGCAAAAAACGCAAATTGGGCGAATTTTCGCAAAGCTTAATAAAAAATTCGCGTCTTTCGCCTTTTCGCGTAACACCTGCACTGGCGTGCGGCGCAAGTGTTTGCGTTAAGATTTTTTGAGTTTGAGAAAGCCGTACCCTGTGGACTGCGGCTACTTATGCAAGAGGTCAATTCGCCTTACGCAGTTCAATCCCAAAAGCGGTGTGTTGAGCCTGTCGAAACAGATGGCAGGATTATAGAAAATTGCATGGTTTCCATGAAGGCTGCGCAGGTGGTTTCCGAATCTGTGAGTTGCTTATCTTTGCTGTCAAACATTGGGTTTCCCTCCTTTATTAATCCACACTTTTTATCGGGCTAAGAATTTCCAACATCTTCCTCGTTGCATCGGCAACTTCATCCACCGCTCTTTGAAATACTTCTTCATTTGTTTTTGAAGGTTTACGATACCCGCTGACTTTCCGCACATATTGCAACGCTGCTTCCTGAATCTCCTGCTCGGTAGCGGGACGGTCTGGCAGGCGCAAGGGTTTAATACTTCGGCACATAATAGTTTCCTTTTTTTGTAGTAACGACTTCAGTCGTTTTTACCGAGCCAATCCCAACTGTTTCCAAAATCAACAGAAGGAGTATACGACTTCCAATGTTCCCTCAACCATTCCCTGCCCTTGTCTTCATAGTAAAGAAACAAACTTGACCAATGCCATTCATACGGATCGCTTGCGTATCCATGTTTTACAGGATTGTAATGAATATAGTTGAATGCCGTATGAAGTTGGGCTTCGTTTTTTATATAGGTATCGGCAAACTTATACCAAACACGACGTTTTCCTGTCAGTCCGTCTTCAATGTTCCATTCGCGGGAAGTTGTTCCATGTAGATATTTGAGAGCAGCTGACACATCATCCAATGCCTGAACGCTTATCAAAATATGATAATGATTTGGCAAAACCACCCAGGCAATGAGATCGTCTGCAACTTCCTTAATGGAAATCAACAATTGGTTTTCAAACTCTGTGCGGCGTTTTGGTGAGCCCATAATTGGCTTATGTTCAAAATTTGCGGCAGAAATTAGATACGCTCCTGCATCTCGAAATGGATGTGGGGGCGCGTGTAATGGGTAACCTTTCTCGCTTCGGAAAAGAACGATTTCTTCGCGTTCCTTTGGAGATGATTTGCGGTATTCGTAGGGCATGGGTGTGAGCGATAAACAAAAACGACTGAAGTCGTTACTACGGATGCGGCCAATCCAACAGCAGAACCTCAGCCAATAAACGCGAGTTCACATTTTTATCCATCTTCTCCAGCGCGGATTCCAGGTCACCGACCACGCGGCGCGCGGTGGATAGATTCAAACGTCCGGCGAGGAATTCGATTTCCATGTTGCGATCCACGTTGACCAGCGGAGTCTCAGCCCCCGCCACACGCAGCATTACATCGCGCCAGTAGGAGAGCCAGATCAAAATCGTCTGGCGCATGACATCCTTGTCTTTGGATAGTTTCTCGGCATAGTGAAATTTTTCAACACGCGGAGCGGGGAGCAAAGTTTGCAGGTCGTTCAAACGTTCTTCACGTTTTTCAAGCACAGTTGCATCGTCTACCAGTTTGCGGGCGTAGCCAGGTCGTCCGCCGCTGATGTGAGCCAGCAGACGGGCGCGGTCTTCATCCACGCCGCGTTCAAGCAGGTCTGATTCAATGGCGCTGACGGGCAGGGCTCGCAGGCGCAAAATCTCACAGCGTGAGACGATGGTCGGCAGGAGTTGTTCGGGGGTATCCGCAGTCAATAACAGGATGGCGTGCGCGGGCGCTTCTTCAAGAGTTTTGAGTAAGGCGTTGGCGGCGTTGTCGTTGGCTTCCTGAAAACGCAAAAACAAAGCCACACGATATTTTGCTTGATACGGTTTCAGCGAAAGTGAACGTTGCACTTCACGCACTTGATCCACTTTGAGGATGCCGCCTTCCTTTGGCAGTCCATCAGCATCCAAAGCCTGGATCACGTTCATGTCGGGATGCCGCATGGCTTCGATTTGTTTGCAATCGCGGCAATGTCCGCATGGGATTCCGGCGGCGATGGGTTGGGTGCAGTTTAATGCCTGGGCGAGGCGCAATGCCAAAGTCCGCCGGCCCAGCCCGGGAGGTCCGCAGAAAAGATACGCGTGGCGTACATCCCCGCGCGCCGCGTGCTGATGGAGCATATCCACAGCCCATTCATGTCCGAGCATATTCCAGTTGTCTGTCATTAGTAATTAGGGGATTAGGTAATTAGGGATTAGGTAATTAGGGATTGGGTAATTAGGGATTGGGTAATTAGAGATTAGGTAATTAGAGATTAGGTCGCTTGATTTTATCATTTAGCCTTCATCCTTCATCCTTTGTTTTTATTCCTGTCCTGCGCGTAATCTCAAATACGAATCATATCTTTCAGGATAAATGGTGCCAGCCTTGACCGCCGCAAGCACGGCACAGCCGGGTTCGTGTTTGTGTGTGCAATCGCTGAATTGGCAATGCGGCACGAGGTCGCGCAGTTCGGGGAAATAGGCGTCAATCTCTTCGGCTTCGGTATCCCACAGCGCGAGGCTTTTCCAGCCGGGGGTGTCGGCTACATATCCGCCGCCGTCGAGCGCGAACATTTGGCGTGTGACGGTGGTATGCCGCCCTTTTTTCATGGCGGTGCTGATCTCGTTCACGGCCAGTCCCAGACCGGCTTGGATCTCATTCAGCAAACTGGACTTTCCCACGCCGCTAGGCCCGGCGAGTGCGCTGACTTTCTTTTGTAATTGCGTTTTCAGTTCATCCAATCCCGCGCCTGTTTTTGCGGAAGTGTAGATCACGCGATAGCCAATGGCTTCGTAAATGCTAAAAAGTTCCTTCGCATTTTCCACGAGGTCAATTTTGTTGGCGATGATCACAGCGGGAATTATTTGCTTTTCGGTGATGACCAGGAACCGATCCAACATTCTGAACTTTGGATTTGGACTCGCGCAGGCAAAGACGAATACGGCTTGATCGGCATTTGCCAACAGAACCTGTTGAAATATTCCCTGCGGGCGCGGATCCAACCTGACGATGGCTCGTTTGCGTTCTTCGACATTTTCCACGACCCCGCTTCCATCTGTCAAAACAGTGATCTGCACATAGTCGCCGAGTGCGGCAATATCGCCCATGGCGCGTCCCTGTTTCAGCTTGCCCCGCAGCCGACAAATAACAAAGCCCTCACTGGTTTCCACTGTAAAGAAACCAGATTGGGCTTTGACGATCAAACCACGCTTTTGCATTTCGTTTGTCAAATGGATACCTTAAGTTAATAGGACTAACAGTTGCAGGTTGTCACGTTACAAACGTGACCTACGTTAATAATCAATTTATGGAGCAAATCCGCCGGTGCCGCCCGGAGGTGTGGGCGTATATGGCGGCTCACCGATGGGACCATACCATGGAACAAATTGAGGACTGCCATAATAATAGGTTTGCACCATTGCTTTGAAAATTGGCACGGCATATTCTGAACCCTCACCAATATTTTCAACGATCACGGCAATTGCAAGATCTGGCTTGCCAGTATCCACCGCATTCAGGGTATAGCCGGCAAACCACGCATGCGATTTGCCGTTGCCAGATTCGGCGGTGCCGGTCTTGCCTGCCACGTCAAACTGTAGACCACGCAGATTGTAGCGCGCTGTACCGCGCGGATTTTGCGTCACCATTAATAAGGCTTCGCGGATAATATCTAAATTCTCTGCACGCAGGGGAAGTGTGCCGGTTGCCTCGGGGCGGAAGGTCAGTTTGGGGGCGCCATCAACTGGCTGTATCTTCTCAACGATCTGCGGTCTGTACAAAGTCCCACCGTTTGCAATGGCGGCCATAAACCTGGCAACCTGGAGCGGCGTCACGAGCATGTCGCCTTGACCGATGGACTGATTGACGGCATCTATATCTGTGACCGGGTCCGTGATCTGTCCGCTGGATTCTTCCACTTGTTCAATTCCGGTTTTGGAGCCAAGCCCAAAAGCGCGCGCCATTTTGGCAATGTCGGCTTTGCGGTCGTAGTTAAACAAGTCAAGACCGATGTGCCAAAAATATGGGTTACAGGAACGCATCAGACCTTCCTGCAAGGTCAGTAGTCCTGAAGGTTTGGTAGACGAGTCGTCGCAAAAATCGCCGACGGCAACGGCATCCTGACAGTGCTGCCAGGTCCAGTCATGTAGAATGCGGTCGGGAAGTTCTGCGAAATCGTATTGGCAGTCGTAGGTTGTGTCTTTGAGATATAGTCCGCTTTCCAGCGCAGCTGCCATGGTGATGGTCTTGAACGCCGAGCCAAGCGGATATTGTCCCTGTGTGGCGCGGTTGTAAAGCGGCTGGCTTGTGTTGTTCAATAAAGCCGTCAGCCCGCCGTTATTTGGATTGTTTGGCTCAAAAAGATTTGGGTCGAAATCTGGGGCGGAAGCCATGGCAACGATACGACCGGTGTCCACTTCCATTACAACGATGGCGCCGCGGAAATATTCAATAGCTTGCTGGGCGTAATATTGCATGTTCTCGTCAATGGTCAGATAGACCGAGTCTGCCGGTTGTGGAGCGGATTGCCCAAGCGTGGAGAGTATCTGCCCCTCAGGGCTGACCACGCGCAGAATGCCGCCATGCTGACCCGCAAGATAATCCTCTGCCCATTTTTCGATACCAGCCTGTCCGGCCTTTTCGCTTCCGTTATACCCAAGGCGGCGATACGCATCGAGGTCTTCGGCAGAAATAGATAATGTGTACCCAACAGCTTGCGGAGCGAGACCGGTCTTAAAGTAATAACGTGAGTTGTATTCGTCAGAGATCACCAACCCGCCCGGGCTGATGGAAAGCAGCCGCTGAGCTTCGTCGCGTGTGCCTTCACACATGGGCAGGTAGGTTCCCGGCCCATTGGCGTCTATCAGGTCGCGGATATATTCAGGGTCGTATCCGCATAGCCTGCCGAGGTCGGTGACGAGTGTGTTGATCATTTCGAGGTCGATCTGATCGGTTTGAATCCCAAAGGCGAAGGCATCTGCCTGGGAGACAATCGGCAGGCCTGCGCGGTCATAAATGTCGCCGCGAGCCGGAACGCTGTATTCCATGGCGAGCAAGTTTCCACCGGTCAACTCCGGCAGGATCAAGCCTTCTTCCCATTGGATTTTCCACGCCCCATTTTCGTTGACCAGTTTGACAGGGATGTTGCGTTGAATATCGCCTGCCAGCACGGTTTTATAAGTAATGCTGTAGGCAACTTCCGCGGCAAACGGACTAAGCAGGGATGAGTTGATCGTATATTCAATGCTGCCGGCGCTCATGGTGTTGAGCGCGTCGTTGTGCCGTTTGGAGAAATCTTCGAGTGTGATCGCCGCGCGGCTAGACTGGCTCAACAGGTCGTACATGCCGGCATAGTCATCTTTTTGAAAAGCCTGTAAATAGGATGTGATCGCCGTTTGCGCATCGGGCGCTGGCGTAACGTTTACATGTGGCGTGGGCAGAGGGGTTGGAGTCGCGAAGAGATTGGGAAATCCACCTTCCCCAGGAACTACACCCGCGCTACAGGACGAGAGAAAAGTCAGTATCAGAATATAGTTTATCCAACGGAGAGCTTTCATTTTCTTCCTTTCAATCAAGACCCTCATCCCCAGCCCTTCCCCCGAAAGGGGAAGGGAGTCCCCTCTCCAACGGGAGAAGGCTAGGGTGAGGGCATTTCGCCGCGCAGGATCGCGCTCGAAACAGGACATTCATAATTCAATAAATTTTGACAAGCCATCGGCACATCAGCAGACGGGTGAAGATTAAGTGTTTGTAAAACACGCACCACATGGCACATGGGCAATCCCATCACACTGGCGTAACATCCGCGCATGGATTCCACAGGTTGAAAATCGGGATGTTGAATGGCATACGCGCCAGCCTTATCCAGCGGATCGCCGGTCTGGACATAAGCCGAAATTTCATCATCTGAATAGGCGCGCATGGGAACATCGGTGATGCACAACTCGGTCAGCATTTTTCCATCACTGACGCGGTAGAATGCGACTGCTGTGTAGACCTGATGAGTATGTCCGCGTAATTGATTTAACATTCTCGCGGCATCCTCCCCATCTTTTGGTTTGCCAAGAATGGAAGCGCCATCCACGACGGCAGTATCCGAGCCGATGATGATGTTTTCGGGATGCGCTTTTTCAGCCACAGCCAACGCTTTGGCTTGAGCAAGGCGCAATACATAATCTCTGGGATTTTCGTCTGCCAGTTGCGTCTCATCCACATCTGAGACGGCGACGGTGAACTTCCAGTTCCCAAGCGCAATCAATTGCCTGCGACGCGGAGAGTTGGAAGCCAGTAATATCATTGTTTTATCTGTCACGCGCAAGATTCTAACACAGTCTATTTTGATAGCTTAATTGGGAATGAGTAAAGAAAATGGAAAATAAAAGTGTTTTCCCTCTGGCACGTTCTTTTATCACGTTGTACAATCTCTTAAAAATCTGTCTAGTCAATACGGAGGCGAAATGAAGGAATTAAAAGATCGGATCATGAGCGCGGGGCAAGTACTTGGAAACGGAATTTTGAAAGTGGATAGCTTCATTAATCACCAGGTAGACCCGGCATTGATGGATGCCTGCGGACGTGAATTTGCCAAACGTTTTGCCAACGTCGGCGCGACCAAAATTCTCACCGCCGAAATTTCGGGAATTGCGCCCGCCATCGCCACCGGACTTCATCTCGGACTGCCCGTGGTTTACGCGCGCAAGACCAAGCCCATCACCATGCCCGATCAGGTTTATCTCACCCTTGCGCCGTCACACACCAAAGGACGCATGGTCGAGTTGATCGTCTCACCTGAATATCTTGCCAACGGCGAAAAGGTTTTGATCATTGATGACTTCCTCGCTTCCGGCGCAACCATCCTTGGTTTGGTTCGTCTGGCTGAGGCAGCAGGCTCGCACATTGTCGGTATCGGCGCATTGATCGAAAAGGATTTTGAAGGCGGACGCGAAGCGCTCAAATCTGTGGGCGTGCAGGTGGAATCTCTGGCATGTATTGCTTCACTGGATAATAACAAGATCACTTTCGTAGATTAACGTTGTTTTCATTTGATATCCAAATAATAAAGTCGAAAGTCAAAAGTCAAAGGTCTAAAGTCTGCCTTTGACTTTTGACTTTCGACCTTTGACCTCTTTTTTTGACACAGGAATTAATACATGACAGAATCCATTGCCATTCTCGATTTCGGTTCGCAGTACGCGCAGATCATTGCGCGGCGTGTGCGTGAAGTTAATGTCTATTGCGAATTATTCCCGTGGGATACCCCGCAGGAAAAAATCCTCTCGATCAATCCCAAAGGTTTCATCCTCTCCGGCGGACCCAAATCCGTTTACGAAGAGAATGCGCCCTACATCCAAAAATTTATTCTGGAATCAGGTCTGCCCATTCTTGGAATCTGCTACGGAATGCAAGCCCTCACCCACGCCCTCGGCGGGCAGGTTGACCCGTCTGCCGACCGCGAATATGGGCAGGCAGTGATCGAGCCTTTAATGCCTTCGATTCTTTCCGTGCTTTCAACCGTGTGGATGTCGCATGGCGATAAGGTGACAAAGATGCCCGAAGGTTTCGTTGCGCTCGCCAAAAGTGGAAGCAGTCCTTTCGCGGCCATGGGCGACATGCAGAGAAAATATTTCGGCGTGCAGTTCCACCCCGAAGTGCATCACACGCCCAACGGGACTGAACTGCTCAAACATTTTGCAATTAATATTTGCGGCGTCACACCTGACTGGACTCCATCTTCCATTATTGAAGCCAGCGTCAAGCGGATTCGGGAACAGGTCGGCAAGGAACGCGTGCTGGCGGCTGTCAGCGGCGGCGTGGATTCAACGGTTGCGGCGGCGCTGGTTCACAAAGCCATCGGCGATCAACTTGTGACCGTTTTTGTAGATACGGGACTTCTGCGGCACAACGAAGGCGCGCAGGTCGCAACGGCTCTGCGCGGCGGGTTGGGCGTGGAATTGATTACAGTGGAAGCCAGCGACGATTTCCTCGGCGCGTTGAAAGGGATCACAGACCCTGAGCAAAAACGAAAAATTGTCGGCGAAAAATTTATCCGCATTTTTGAGCGCGAAGCAAAGAGTGTGGGCAAGCCAAAGTTTTTGGTGCAGGGGACGATCTATCCCGATGTGGTCGAATCCTCTGGCCCAGATCGAAGCAAAGCGGCGAAGATCAAATCTCATCACAACGTGGGCGGACTTCCCGAAGATATGGAATTTGAACTGGTTGAGCCATTGCGCTATTTGTTCAAAGATGAAGTGCGGCTGGTAGGCGAAGCGCTCGGGCTGAGTGAAAGCCTCGTTTGGCGGCAACCATTCCCGGGTCCGGGGTTGACCGTGCGCTGTCTCGGGGAATGTACCCCGCCGCGTGTATCCCGTTTGCGGGCGGCGGATTTTATCCTGCAAGAGGAATTATCCAAAGAAGGATTTTTAGGCAAAGGCGGCACGGCTTCGCAGGCGTTCGTGGTTTTGCTCCCCGTAAAATCAGTGGGCGTGATGGGCGACCAGCGCACGTATCAGGAAGCCGCCGCCATTCGCGTGGTGACCACCGAAGATTTCATGACCGCCGATTGGGCGCGCCTGCCGTATGATCTGCTGGCGAAAGTGGCAAATCGCATTGTGAACGAGGTGGAAGGAATCAATCGGGTGGTGTATGATATTACAAGTAAGCCCCCCGCGACGATTGAGTGGGAGTAAAGACAAGGATGAATTATGAAGGATGAAGGATGAATTTGCAACCTGTAACTTGTAACCTTCAACTTTTCATTGCAATATGGAGATCAATATGAATAATTTCAATTTTGGCGAAGTTCTCACCCGCACCTGGCAGCACATTTGGAAGCACAAGGTCTTGTGGATTTTCGGTATTCTGGCCAGTTGTGCGCGCGGCAACGGCGGCGGAAGTGGAAGCGGCGGCAGCGGAAATTATCAAACGGACCCGGGTCAAGATTTTCCTTTCTCCGGCGGTCAATTTGAGCGGATCATGACGCAGGTGGGTCGGTATTTTGAACAAAACCTGTGGATCATTCTGGTTGTAATTATCATGCTCCTGATTTTTGCTTTCATCTCTTATGCCCTCGGAATGATCGGCAGAGTTGGCATGATCAAAGGGACAGCGCTGGCAGAGAAAGGCGCCGAGAAAATTTCCTTTGGCGAAGTTTGGAGCGAAAGCCTGCCGTACTTTTGGCGCGTCTTTGGCTTGAATTTTTTAGTTGGGCTGGTGGTTTTTGTTGTAATTTTAGTTCCACTTATTTCGCTGGTCGCAGTGGCCGCAACAGGCGGCATGGCAAGCGGGGCTGCGGCAGGCATTGGCTTTGCGTGTCTGATTCCCATCCTGTGCCTGCTAATTCCAATCGGCTGGGCGGTCTCGGTAATTATTGAACAGGCACAAGCCGCAATTGTGCTGGAAGACCTGAGCCTGGTGGACGGTTTCAAACGTGGCTGGCAGATCGTAAAATCCAATGCCGGCCCCATAATCGTGATGGCGCTCATCCTGGCATTTGGCGGCGGACTGATCGGCGTGCTCGTTTCGCTTCCCCTCATTATTGCCGTTGTTCCACTGGTCATTGGCATGAGTTCATTGCGAGAATCACTTACCCCGCTTTATATTGCGCTGGCTTGCTGCCTTGCCTACATGCCTGTGCTTATTTTCTTAAACGGCATTCTCACCGCCTACATCCAATCAGCCTGGGCATTGACCTTCATGAAACTCGCCCAGCCAAAAGAAGAAGCCCCGATTATCATTGAGGCAAATGCGTAAAATTTTTGCTCTGCTTTTCAGTTTGAGTCTTTTGCTTGGCGCCGCTTTGCCTGCGTACGCGCAGGAGCAAAACCGCGCCTCTGCGGATCTCTACCCTGCGGATATTTCCAACTTCCCAACTGTTTCTGCCTTTTTGGATGTTTTCGGCTCGAACGGCATTTTCGCATCTGGACTCAAGCCTGAGGCTGTTTCTGTTATCGAGGATGGTCAGCCAATCCCCGTCGATTCGCTGAACGAGATATCCGTGCCGTTGCAGCTTGTGGTCGCCGTCAACCAAGGCGAGCCGTTGGATGCGCGTGACCCATCCACTAATTTTTCCCGTTTCCAACGCATCTCACAGATACTGGCGCAATGGGCGCAAAGCCGCCCCGCCGATCTGCCGGATGATTACAGCCTTGTCAGTCAGGCGGGACCAGTCATCAACCACGCCAACGCCGCTGATTTTGTAGTCGGGTTGAATGGCTTTCAGCCTAACTTCCGCTCCGCCATTCCTAATTTGCAATCCCTTTCGATTGCCATAGATACGGTCAGCGCGCAAACCACGCGGCTGGGTATGAAGCGCGCCATTCTCTTCATCACCCCGCACACAGATGACAGCAATATCGCACCTGCCCTTGAGCCTTACATCCAGCGCGCGCTTGAAAACAATATTTATATCTTCGTCTGGTTCGTAGATTCTGATACGACCTTCACCACCACCAGCGCGGCGGCATTCAACAACCTAGCCCTGCAAACGGGCGGAAGTATGTTCACCTATTCAGGGTTGGAGCGTTTCCCTGACCCCGAAGCCTATTTTTCTGCCCTGCGCCGAGTGTTTACGATTTCCTACACATCGCGTTTGAAAACTGCTGGTGACCATACCCTCAGCGTAAATGTAGACTTGCCTTCGGGCAAGGTGGCTTCTGCCGAACAAAAATTCAGCGTGGATATTCAGCCGCCCAATCCGTTCCCGCTGACCACATCCCTGCAAATCACGCGCCGCGCTCCAGAAGATGACCCGTTCAACAGCAAAATACTCCTGCCCGAAAAGCAAGAGATCGAGATCATCACCGAATTCCCAGACGGGCATCTCCGCCCGTTGACGCGCACAACCCTCTACGTGGATAGCGCGATCATGGACGAGAATACCGCCGAGCCGTTCAACTTATTCACATGGGATCTAACTGCCTACACCAGCAGCGGCGAACATCAGGTTGTAGTTGAGGCTGTGGATTCTCTTGGGTTGAGCAAAACAAGCATGTCTGTGCCGGTAATGGTGACGGTCATTCAGCCGCCGCAGGGCATCTTTGCCTTGCTTGCAAAATATCGCACGCTGCTCACTTTTGGCGCCCTCATCCTTGCCGGACTGGTGCTTTTTGTCATCTTCTTAAGCGGACGTTTGCGGATACCTTCCATTCGCGCAGCACAAGCTGCACGCCGCGCGGATGCCGACCCGCTGACGCAAACGGTGCAGGCGGTAGCTGAATCAGCAGCCAAGCCTTTGGCGGCCACCTCGGCAGTCAAAACCCAAAAGCGGCCGCCCCTCTCAAAGAAAGCCGCACCAGACATAAAGCCCAAAGCAGAAGCGACGGCTTTACTCATCCGCATTCAGGCTGATGGTCAGGTGCTTCCCGTCACCCCAATCTCGATCATCGAACAGGAAGTTATCTTTGGCACAGACCCCACGCAATGCAACCAGATCGTTGACGACCCTTCTGTTTCTCTGGTTCATGCGCGGCTGAGGCAAACTGAAGACGGCGGCTTCCTGCTGCTGGATAGCGGCTCGATTGCGGGCACATGGGTAAACTATGAGCCCATCCCCCGCGAGGGCTATCGTTTGATGCATGGGGATATGGTAAACTTCGGTCAAGTAATGTATCGCTTCACACTCAGAGTGCCGCCTGTGATTTCCAAACCCACGATCACTGTTCAAAATCCTGAAGAATGATTCGTTCTTCGCTCCCCCATGTGCACGTTGCCGCACTCAGTCATGCCGGAATGTCTGGCAAGAATAATGAAGATCGCTACGCGATTTCATCGTTCCTTCTGAGTAAGGAAGATCCGCGCCCTGCGATTTTCGCTGTGGTGGCAGACGGCATTGGCGGTCACCTGGCAGGCGAGATAGCGGCGGAACTTGCCGTCAATTACATCACTGCGGGGGTTGCAGAAAGTAACGCCAAAAAGCCTGTAAAAATTCTTGAGAACGCAATCCAGAATGCAAGCCAGTCAATTGCCTCTCATTCGGCTGGAAAAGACGAAGAAAGCGGCATGGGCTCAACCTGCGCCTGTGCCTGGATCATCGAGAATAAACTTTATACCGCGTATGTTGGGGATTCGCGGATTTATCTTTTGCGCGGCAAATTTATTCAACGCTTAACCATTGACCATACCTGGGTGCAGGAAGCCTTTGAAAAAGGCATTATCACTGCCGAACAAATGCACGACCACCCGAACCTGCATGTCATTCGCCGCTATTTGGGCGGCATAAGATTGCCCGATGTGGATTTTCGTTTGCGGATCGACGACGCAGAATCCAACGAAGAATCAGAAAATAACCAGGGATTTCACCTTGAGCCAGGCGACACCATTTTGCTTTGCAGTGACGGCTTAACCGACCTTGTTTGGGATGACGAGATTCAAAAAACCATCCGCTCGAAAAAGGATATGAAGGCGGCGGCTGAGGCGCTTGTAAATCTGGCAAACGAGCGCGGCGGGCACGATAACATTACCGTCGTCATCATGTCCACGCCCAAGCTGGAAGAAACCGTAAAAAAGAGACGCAATATTTTGGATTGGTTGTTGGGGGAAGAGTAAGAGCCTCGGTTCAAAACCGAGGCTCTTTTTATGTGCGCCCAGCATGGATGTTGGCTAGAGGGTGAAAGACCCTTATGGAGGATGATTGCACCAACCATTAGCGGAAGGCAAGGGCGTTGTCGCGAGACAAGGTCTGGAGGAAGCCGGAAGCAAAACTGCGGTTCGAGGAA
>CAMCQT010000055.1 GCA_945877125.1 Candidatus Brevifilum fermentans
CATTTCTGGAAAAAATACACAATTTTTTTGATGAAAATAATCTATCTGAACGACATCGTTCAGGTGTCGTTCAGGCTACGTTCAGACATCGTTCAGGTGTCGTTCAGAAAATCGTTCAGGCAGGTTCAACACAACGCAATCTAAGCCCCCTTTATTTCGTCACAGGTCACTTAGGATGTCCGAAAAAAGTCGTCCGTCCTGAGCCTTTCTGTGCAGTTTTACAAATTTCGCTATAACTCCATTTCCGCTCCAAAAAACAGGTACATGCATGAACATCGAACAAACATGGAACTCCGTTCTTGAACAACTTCAAATCGAGATGCCGCGCGCATCGTTTGATACATGGGTGCGCGACACTCAAGTGCTGTCCTACGCAGACGGTGTGCTAACCGTTACTGTGCGCAATGCATATGCACGCGACTGGCTGGAAAGTCGCCTGGTTGATACGGTCAACCATATGCTGGTGGGTATCCTCAACAGCGCGAATGCGCGTGTGAGTTTCGTGGTCACACAGGACGACCCTGAATCGGTTGAGGTTGAAACAAATCCCAGCTTGCAGGAGGAAGAGGAACCCGATGACGCACTGGATATTTCTGCCGCTGATTACGACTCGGCATACGAGCAGATCGTCAGACCCGACAGAGCGGTCTATCTACCCGGCTATTTCCGCCGCTGGCTGCGAAGCATCGGACCCGATCTGGGCTGGATGTACGTCAGTTTTCGTCAGGCTGCATATCTCGCAGGCGCGCGCTCAGGCAGCAAATCCAGTCGTTTCTCAGGCAAGCAGCTTGCTTCCATGTGCGGCATCTCGGAACGCACATACTGGAATCGTGTCAACAACCCTGCCACTTGGCAGAAACTTGCCGGGCTGGTCAAGATCATCGAGAGCGGCGATGAATGGGTCAAAGGTCCAACGCCTCGACGCCTGCCGCGGCGGTATACCATCGCCATGACCCTGCCGCTGACCCCGGTGGACACGAGTTCATTGCGCAAATGGATCGCAACCCACATCGAGGAGCATGGCGGGGTAGAAGCTGTTTTGCGCGCGGCGATGATTGCGCCGCTGGAGGACTTGATCCCGCTTGACGCGCAACCGAAGCAGGACGATCAGGCTTTGAGCGTGCGCGCTTTGCTGCGTGCTCTGTTCAAGGATGAGTTGGCAGACGGGCTGCTCGACAGTCTTGCTTCTGCGCTCCAAGCCCACATCATGCCGCAGAACGACTTGATCGTGATCTCCCTCTTCTTCATCGAGCATGTCCTGCCGCATCTGGATGCAGGTCCAGGCTGGATGCTGACCCTGCTGCGCGATATGTGCTATGTCAACCTTGAAAGCGGGGAGACGCGCAATCGCGTGATGGTTAAGGGCGGCTACTCCGAAGTCGCGGGTTGGTTGGGGATGTCACGTCCCAAGACCATCTGGGAGTGGTTCAACGAGAAAAATGGTGTGCAACACGGTGAACCTGGCATGTTCAAGAATCCCGTCTTGCGCGTCTTCATGCGGGAAGTGGCTGGACCAAAGAGCGAAGATTTCGCCAAGTCGTCACGCACGTTTGAGGTGTTGATCGAAGACCTGCCTCACGAAATTCTGGAAGCGGCATTGACAAACAACCTCGAAGGCTTGACTGTGGGTCGTGGCGCTACTTTCACAATCGGCATGGCGCGACTTGCAGACCATCGTGGCGCTACTTTCAGTATCGTCGTGGCGCCGTTTGCAGACTATCTTGGCGCTACTTTCAGTATCGTCGTGGCGCTACTTGCACACCATCATGGCGCGACTTGCACAGTTAAAAGCTCTTTAACTCTTAAAACCAACTCTCAAACTCTAAAACCCTTAACTCTTAATCCCCAACCGTTGCCAGAATCCGAAACCCGATGGGTTGAGCCCGTCAAAACCGAACCTGCCAAGCCTGCGGCAGGCAAGAGCGGAGGGATGGGGAACATGGCTTTTTGGGATTTTGATTTTTTGACGAGTAATAATTCGGTCAACCCAGGCGGCAAGGGAAACCTGCTGAAAACCAACAAGAAATTTGGGCGAAGCATTTCAGACCTGTCGGGCGGTTTTGTTTCCTGGTTGCTGTATGCATATTCCCCCGCTGGCTCCAAAGTTTCCGATCCGGTCGGATTGGCGATCAAACGCCTGTGTGAAAATGTCAGCGCAGGAGCAGGCGGCGATTTCAACCGCCTAGCGAAACTTACTCCGTACGCGCTGCGGGCATTGTTTGATGCGGACATGGCAGGCATTGATCCTGGCGAAAGTCTGGAGGCTGGAATTTACAAACTCAATTTCCATGACCTGCAATCCATCCACAAACACGAGCTGTACCGCCGTTTGTTCGGCGACTTGGACGATGACAAAAAACCAACCACCCCGAAAGGAACATAACCCCATGAACAAACCCATTGTATCAATCTCGCTCGACGAACGCGGTCTGATGCACGTGCAGTTGATCGCCACCACGGAAATGAATTTTGACATCAACTTGGAAGGGCTGGACTACAACCGTGTCCTTGAAGATGTGTGCAAGTTATGCCCCGTGCTGATCCAGATGGACGTGGAACTCGCGGAATTATATGACGGCGATCTTTCCAGCGAACCATCCGCCCAGCGCACAGCGGACATCGCCGTTTTTATCCGCAAATACAGCAGGGCACTTGTCAACGTGGAGGTTGGCGTGGATGCCTTTATCGAAAATCTGTTTGCCTGATGGCGTGTAACACGGTCTGCTGTGGCGTATACGCCAAGGAAAAACCAAACGCGCAAAACCGTCTCGAATTATGAGAGCAAATACCCGTACATCTGGCGTTTTACTTTTGAAAATAGAGTTCGTATCCTGCATACGGGAGGCATTATGAGTAACGGCATCAGCCGAATACGCCAAGCACCCCTTACATATTCTTCTGGCGTATGCGCCAGAAGCCAGCAGCCAGACGCCAGACTGGTTTTGAGCCTATTCGACAAACTGCACACCACCCCAAAAAAAGAATCCCCACCCGCTCTCATTGTATTTGAGGCAAGTCGTGGACAGACCTACGAAATTGGAGTACAGAATGACAAACAACATAAACACGATTTTCCCCGCCGAGGTCGAATGACCGGCATCAGCACTGTCCTATCAAAGGTGCGCGCAAATACAGTCAACCTATCGGAGCCGTCCCACGAAGTGAAACCCTTGGGCGACCCGAATTGTCCGCAGTGCGGCGGCGTGGGCTACGTGCGCTTCGATGTGCCGGTTGGACATGAGAAATTTGGCAAACTGGAATCCTGTGTCTGCCGCGCAAAGGATGTAGCCGCCAGCGCGCGCAGCCGCCTATTCGCCATGAGCAATCTGGAACGCCTGGGCAATTTGAATTTTGAAAACTTCAACGCCTCGGGCAATGAGAAGGCCAGATTCATGACGCCGCAGGAAAGAGATAGCTTGCTTCAAGCCTTTGAAGTCTGCGAAGAATTTGATACAGGCTGGCTGTTGCTCGAAGGCGGATATGGCTGCGGCAAGACGCATCTCGCGGCGGCGATTGCAAACAAGGCAGTTGGCAGAGGAGTTCCTACTTTGTTTATCACCGTGCCAGACTTGTTGGATTCCCTGCGCTTTGCTTTCAACGATCCCGAAACCACATTCGAGCAGCGCCTGAATGAAATCCGCACTGCCGATCTTTTGGTTCTGGATGACTTCGGTACACAGAATGCCACTGCCTGGTCGCAGGAAAAGATATTTCAAATCATGAACTATCGCTACATCAACAAACTGCCCACCGTGGTCACTACCAATTTGATGCTGGATGCCTTCGAAGGGCGTGTTCGCTCACGGTTGCAGGATGAGGAATTGGTGCGGCATTTGAAGATCAGCGCACCCGACTACCGACGTCCTGAAGAGACCAGCAATCCTGGCATTTCCATGCTGACCCTGCCCGAAATGAAAAAGATGACGTTTGGCAATTTCCAGACACGCGAGGAAGAGGCGGGTAGGGAATCGCTGAGCACCACCATCACCGAGAGGCAGGATAAATTCGGCGGCGTTCACAAAGACAAGACAGTCACGCGTGTCAAGGTGTCCACGGATGACATCCAGACTCTGCGCGAAGCCTTCGCTGCAGCGGTGCGTTTTTCAGAGGAACCGCATGGCTGGCTGGTGTTTTTGGGAGGATCGTTTTGTGGGAAGACTCATCTTGCGGCGGCGATTGGCAACTATCGCATTGCCTTGGGTGGGCAGGCGTTGCTGGTGGAAGTATCAGCCCTGTTCGATTACCTGCGTCAATCCTTCCATCCCAATTCGGACGTTTCCTTCGACCGACGCTTCCAGGAAATTCGTGCAGCACCATTGTTGCTCCTGGATAATTTGAAGGAAAGTGGTGCGAGTTCCGCATGGACAGAGGACAGGCTTCATGGGCTATTGAATTATCGCTACAACATGTATCAACCCACGGTGCTGACTTCCACGTTGGATGCGGATGCTTTTGCGCTCAGCTATCCCAGCCTTTGGAATAGATTGTCTGACTCTTCCAGATGCCAGGTCATTTCGATCAACATGCCATCATATCGCCGCGTGTCAATGCAATCTCGGAAAAGGGAAACCGTATAAGAATGGCACTATTCACACCGCCCTTGACGAGCCTCGTGGTCGCCCTTTCCGCAAACGTGCGAAACGACGTCGGCTGTCATCATCCCCCAAAGTCGGTCTATCTCAACTCCCTGCTGAACGCGATGCGCGCATCGCGTCTGCTGGTCTATGAGCATCCGTTGTTGATCCTGCACATCAACGACAAACCGATTTCGGAACACAGTCCCGACTTCATCGTGCGGGGGCAGGAAACACTGATCGTAAACCTGCTTGTTTCACCTGAGATCACACAAGCGGATGTCAATTGCGTTCAGGCTTGTCTTGACGCGCATCAGCGCACAGCAAACGGTGTGCTAATCAATTTTGGTGATCAGCGCTTGACCTGGATGAATATTGCCCAGCGCCAGCGCAAATATTATTCACGCAACAGGAGTACCGTATGAGCAACTTGAAACAATACAGTCAGGAGAAATCTGAATGCCAATAACGTACGTAACAATACACATTGATGGTGGTTTGGATTGTTCCAGCCTATCCATCGGCATCCTGAAATCTATTCCTGACTCGCCAATCACGAAGGCGATGGTCATCGCCGGACAGCAAGCGCACCCCATTTGGGCGTTGGATCGTCTTGCGCTGGATATATACTGTTACAGCCAGTCCGCAAAGTATCACTATCCTCACAGACTTCTGCCGATACAGGTAAATATCATGGCTTCACTCATCAGTGATGTAGATACTTCCTGCATTGTGGCAGACTCCATCATCTGGCATACGTCTGAACTGATTCGATCAGATGCCGAACGCTTGATCTACAAAATGACTTCCGATACGCGCCTGACAGCCCAGTGGCCTTCAAAAAATAAAATTAGTCTGCCTGTCAACGGTAAAAATTTACGGGGGAAACAAAATGCGTAACAAGAAAATAAAATTCAACCTGGTTATTCTGATTACTGTTTTGTTCGGCTGTATAGGGTGAATGGCTTTGACACAACGAACACAACTCCTTGGGGAAGAATGCTGTATCGTTGGATTTGCAGATTCAAGCATATTGGGCGAATTGCTTTAAGCGCACTTTGAACGTTACGAGATGAATGTTTCGTTCCAAATGTATGCTCAAAAGGAAATCTCAATCCAAAGAAATCTTTATGAAATCGAACCAGCTTTCGATCCAGCGCTTGATGCTTCAGGGTCTTATGTCCACATCCCCATTCAACAACCATAGACGATGAATTCGCCGTTGGTGAACTTGTTTTAGTGTGTTCTTGGAGGTAAAATAGAATTAATGTTCTATTTTACGGAGCATAAACACCAAAAAGGAGACAGTGTAGTAAGCATACCGATGCACATGAAGGCAAATTCTGACTAGACAAATTCTGGGTTTTGAGCAAAGTTTTCCCGATTAGAATCGGCAGAAAACCCACAAAATCCGCCAAATATTGGGCGAAATTGCTTCTACCGCTCAAAAGTGCCAAGAAGGTGCGGTTTCGTGTCATACAATCGGTAGCCACGCTACAGTGTCAAAAAGGAAAACAAATAATGAAAACTATTCGCAAGGGCTTCGCCCTGCTGTTCAAAACCATTCTGATCACACTGCTTGTTGCCATGCTGACCCCGATCCTATATTTTGCCTGGCGGATGGGGAAACCGCTGCCCCAGCCTGAATTCAAGGGACTGTCATATTACCAATACTTCGAATGGCGCAAGATGGCAACTGAAGACGCCATCTCGAAATATATGGCTTCCCACCCCAACTATGAGTACACTGGAATTGGCGATCAAATGACGACATGTTATTCGGGAGATCTTATAGGCGCCTATTTGTTGCTGCCACCCCAGTCGTTCTCTTATACTTTGGCGGCCCTGAATGGAGTGCTGCCATATGAACTACATCCTCTTCCAACCGGCGTAACACTTCTGAACTTTATGCCAAAGTGGTGGGACACCTTTGAGTATCTCCTTTGGTACAACCAAATTCATTTGGACAGTTTCGGCAGTTTTGTCGCCATATGCCGAATTCAACCAAATATCCCAACTCCCGAAGAATTTGAAACAATGAAATCGGAATACCAACTCAGCACCATTCGATGATTTCCACGTCCATTTGACAATTTTAGCGAACTGAGATAAAAATCAATCCTGCTTGAAGTGAGATTGCCTTAGGCAGGATTCTATCTCAACCCAAAACGAAAAGACCCCTTCCAAACGGAAGGGGTCTTTTCGTTTCCATGATACGAAGAGGATGTAAATGTGAAAAATTTGAAAGTACCGATCATGCTTGTTCTTATGCTGCTGGCAGCGTTCATCGTTGTTCCCACAGTACAAGCCGGTTCCATACCTGACTTCCAAAAAGAAAGACAGGTTCTCGAAGCGGTCTCATTAATGTATGCGCCAATGCCCGATGACTATTCAGGCTGGCTGGATGCGGTTTGTCACAGAATGACCGAAGGCGGGTGCGGATACTTCACCGACAATCTTGAGTCCAAGTTCTGGCAGAGCGGACAGGACGTCGCGCTTAACAGTGTTGTCCCTGGCAAAGTTGCAGCAACTCTCAATGACGGTTCGCAAGTTTGGAAAGCGGAAGTCTCAATATACAAAAACTGTGGCAGCGCCTTAAAAAACTGCCCATTCATTGAAAGCGATATCTATCTGCATGTTGTATATGACGAAGCGCAGGATGAGTGGCTTCTGAATCGAATTTTATACGGACCCTATATCGTGGAGAATTGAAATGAACATCACTATCTCACAAAAGAAAGTTACGAACATTATCGTAACCATCGCCCTTATTTTGCTAATCGGCGCGGGCGGTTATTACGCTTGGACAAACAATTTGCTGGAACGCTTTCTGCCGAAACAGGAAATCAAAGGGATGGAGCCTGCGCTGAACGCAGTCGCCGCGTTCTATGCCCCAAATCTGGCGGGCGGATACGATGCATGGCTAGCCCAGATATGTGCAGGTATGTCAGAAGATGGGTGTGGATTACTGCGCAACATGTATGGCGAAGTGGTCTGGGAAGCATTTGTCAATTCGGGCGCAAGATTTAATCAGTCACAGGCAATGATTCTCGAAGATGTTGAAACGCTCAACAACAACCATCACATTTGGAAACTTGGCGTAACTGTCATGTTTGTGGACCCGCAAGGTGAGCAGAAAACAAATCAGTTGCAGACGTATGTCCAGGTTTCTTTCAACAAAGAAAATGAAACGTGGACATTGGAACGCATCCTCTTTGACCAGGAAATCAAGGAACGATACGGTGTAGATATGGGAACAGGACAATGAAAAAAAGTATCCTCCTGTTCATATTTGTATTTGTCCTGCTCACCCTTTTGCCTGCGCACCAGGTGTTTGCACAGGACGGCGCATGGGGTGAGGTGGTGGACAGCAATGGCAACATTCTGTATGACCAAATGACTGACCAGGGCGTGGTGACACAAGCCGCCGATTGGATGCCAAGCATTACCTTGCCGGTTGTGGGAACGGTCAGCATGGACGCTGAATATCATTCCTATGTGACGGAGAGCGGCAATACAGTGCTCATGCCAACCGCATCAACATTGTTCTTCATGACAGCCAGCGCCAACGAATCCGGCTTCCTGGCTGCCGCCAGTACGATGGGCACAAGCGGACTCTCTACAGTCAATTCCGATAATGGAAATGTTGTGGGGTTTGCGAGCCTTGGCGCATTTTTTGGCGCCCTGGTAGGCAATCAGGATATTGGACTGCCTTCGACCACGAATTCGACTGATTTCTTCAATCAGGTCGTTTCCGGGCAGGCGAATATCTGGAGCCTCAATCCAGCGGGATTATATAATTTCCTTACAAGTCTCTATAAACCATCTTCACAAGACGGCAACTTGTACACCTACATGCTGCTGTACACGACGGGACAATGCGGCTCCACCCCCGCAGGCTGTTCGGCAGCACAAACGGCTTTGATTACCTCCCTCCTCCCGACCCCAATACCGCCCACTGCAGTCCCAACTGCGCCTCCAGCAAAACCAATCTGTCCAGCTCCGAGCGTCAAGCCAGGGGCAATCTCCGCCAGCGCCAGCCAGGTGGCTCCTCCATATCCGCTGGTGGTTGGACAAGATCCTGACCGCCGCGGCGTGGACGTTGAGTTCTCCGCCTCGGTTGCCCCGACCATCTACACCTACTACACCACCATCCCGATCTATGAAGAGCATTGCAAGACGGTATTGGGCGTTGAAAAGTGTTCGAAGGTAATTACCGGCTACAGCTGCAAGGTACACACCATTTCATACCCTGAGTGTATCGCCTCGGCATCCTCCTCCATGTCGCTCTCGAAAGAATCACGTGAGTGGATCTTGAACGAACTGTCCATTCGATACCCCGAGGCATACCTGCATCATCCCAACTTTTCATTCAGCGGCGGTGGCTGTGTGTATTCCGCCTCCAAAAAACGTGTTCAAGTCGCGGATCCAGGAAACTGGAACTTGAACATCAACGGAACGACCTCCGGCACACCTGTCTCAGGACCGCGCAGTTTCAGCCGTGGAAGTGTGTTCTCCGCCTGGTTGAAGGAAGTGGTGATCGTCAAATGAACGACCTGATTGCGGACATCACGGCGGGCATCATATGGACAATCAACGGCTTTCTGGTGATCGTCTATTACGCCGCTGATCGCGTCGAGACCGTCCTGTTGGCAATTGCAACCATCCTTTTTGCCGTCTACACGTCGCAGGAGCAAAGGGTGTGGGCAGTGGGATCAGGCACGCTTGCAATCCTGGCATCCCTGCTTGCGCCCGCGCCTGTCCCGCTCTTCCTGCTGATCATGTCGCTGGCGGGTTGGGCAGGGACATGGCTGGAGCAATATAACAAACCCGCCAATCATTGGAACACCATTCGCGGGCAAGCCTTGTATGCGCTGGCCGGATTGGGCTTCGCGCTGTATCGCAATTTTGGGCTGGGCAGTTCGATTGCCAGTGACCCGATGATGTCACAGGGAGCGGGCTATTTGAATGCCCTGATCGGGATCAGCATGTACGTCATCCCGCTTGGCTGGCTGGCGATGTTGACCCAATCCATCTGGGCGCATCCGCCCGCGCAGGGAACTCCCGATTCGTTGATCACAACCATCCGCACGAGAGGAAAGAAATGAAAGGATGAAGGAGAAGTGCAAGGATGAAGGATGAAGGATAAAAAGAGCAAGAGCAAAAGTTCAAAAGATGCTCCTTACTACTTCTCACTTCCTTCTCACTTTTTGCCTTTGAACTTCATTCATCCCTCATCCTTCATCATTCATCCTTTCTATTATTTATTATGCTCAACATACTCAACAACGGACTTACCATCAAAGACGGCAACCTGCGCTATGCGTGGTTTGAATTGCAAAAGGATTCACGGCGCTTCTTTCGCTGTGTCGCTTTGCGCGAGTTGAAAGTGATTCCCGTCAGCGTGCGCGATGACTACGACCTGCTTGGAAAACAGTGGGCGGCAGTTCGCGGTTTGCACAACGCGGGCGTCAACCTTGTGTACACCGCAATGGGCATTTATGCTCCCGACCATATTGGCATCGTTCAACTCTTTGGCGCAGCAGGCGAGGCGGATAGCGTCGAGCAAGCAGCGGAACAAGCCCTGATCGGCGCATCCACGGTTGAGGCTGTGCTTGCCAACTTTCCACAATCACAACTGGGCTATCCAAATCCGGACTGGCTGCAATGGTATCTCGACTTCATCACTACACGTGGCTGTAACATCGCCGCGGTGCTCGGACATCCTGATCCGCGCCAGGGCAAGCGTGGCACAGACTCGGAAGGCACGATCGGCGACGACTCGGATGAAGACCTCGCCGAAGAGCAAAACGAAATCCTCTTTCGCGGTCTCTCCAAGTTGAGACAGAACTTTGTCTTTCAAGTGCTCGCCGAACACATCGCCCGCGCGCGCATGACCCAGACCTTGATGAGGATCAGCGAAGCTGCGTCCAACGTTGGCTCGCGCCGCAAAGGTGCGATCGGCATCGGCTTCAATCTCGGCATCCCGATCATGGCGGCGCTTTCGCAAAGCAACGCCAGTGGCGTGGGCGTTGGAACGGGAACAGCACAGAGCGCGCAGGATGGCGTTTCGCAAGGATGGGGCACCAGCCACACGGTTGGACAATCGCACTCGCAAGGCACAACCGTCTCCGATGGCTATTCCGACTCAACAGGCACAAGTCAGGGAGTTTCAGACGGAACCAGCCACGGAGTTTCGGACGGCACATCGCATGGCACATCGAGTTCCGACTCGCATGGCAGCATGTCCTCGCATGGCAGTTCATCGGGCGGCGGCTGGTCGGAAAGCTCAGGCTTTGGCGTCAATGTCGATCTTGGGAAATCGGTACTCGGCGGTATTCCGATTGTGGGTGGTTTGCTCAAGGGCGTTTCGGCTGGATACAACGAGGGCAGCAGTGTATCGGGATTTGGCTCAACCAGTTCGATGTCTGGAAGCACAAGTTCACACACAGAGGGTGTGTCTGATTCCACCTCGCACAGCACTTCCGATGGAACTTCGCACAGTACGAGTGATGGCACATCCACTGGGCACTCAACCATGCACTCTGTATCCACATCCTCGATGGACTCGCAAAGCGAATCCTGGGGCGACAGCCAGAACTCAGGGCAGAGTCACGCCGAAGGAGTCACTGCTTCGCAGCAACAATCGCGCAACTTCATGCAGGGCTTATCGGGCGGCATGAGCACGGGGCTGTTGCCTGGCATCAGCATCAATCGCAGTTGGCAAACTGAGGACGATGTCGCCGAACGACTGGCGGATGTCTTGCGCCGCTTGGAATCGCTTGCCAACCAGGCGTCGATGGAGGGCGGGTTCATGACCAACGCCTTTCTCTTCACCGACACACACCAAGGCAGCGCCGCAGCAGCAGCGCTTGTGCCACAAGCCTTTCACGGATCAAGCGTTCCCACACCCGTCTTGACCATTCAACCGCTTGAAGCGGATGAAGTCGAGCTGCGCGCGCATGCCTTCACCTTCACACCTTGGACGGAACTCGAAGACGGAGACCCATTCAGCGGCGAATTATGGACACGATACGCCACACTCCTAACGGCTGGACAACTGGCGGCATATACCGCGCCTGGACTCTTCGAGGAAGGCTCCGCCGCGACCACGATGGCTCCCATACCGTCAGGTATGGGCTTTTATCCGAACATGCCCGGTGATGTGGTGCTGGGGCATCAGTACAGTCCTGAAACCGCTGACCTGACGCCCGCGCAGGTGCGGCTTGACCTGGACACGATCATGCACACGATGGCAGCGGGTGATACCGGCTTCGGCAAATCGGTGGCAATGATCCGCATGGCGTATGAGACGACATTGAGATGGAAGACGCGCACGGTCGTGCTGGATTTTGGCGCGGGCTGGCGGTCACTGCTCAACGCACCAGGGCTTGAAGGTCATGTCGAAATTTTGCAACTCTGGCCCGACGCCGTGCGACCTCTGCGCTGGAACCCGATGCAGATCGGGCGCAACATCTCGCCCGAAACCCAGTGGCGCGCATTCGCTGATGTCTTTGGCGGCATCGCGCAACTGGGTGTAAAGCGGCAGAAGCAGGAACTGCTGGAAGCCATGCGCACCTTGTATATCAACACGGGCGTATTGGTGGATGACCCGAAAGTGCGCGAACATGCGCAATGGGGAAATGTGCAACCAGATGAAGCTGCGCTTGTGAGCGCAAAGGCTGGCACGCTGCTGGGCGATTTAGGACCCAAGCAACGCCAGATACTTGCGGTACAACGCAGTGTGCTGATTGGTCTCGCGAATGTGTACGAGGCGGTGGCTGCCAAGTTGAAAAGTGTCCCGCCGCGTGATGTGATGTTGACCGGTGTGCTCGAAGGCATTCTGTTCCGCTTGAATCCGCTGGTGCAGGGTTCTGCCGCGCGTCAGTTTGCGCCGGGTCCTGGCACAGTTCCAGTTGAAGACTTGAGCAAGAACGGCGGCTGGGGAATCACCATCATCGAAGGCGGCATGTTCCTGGATGACTTCGGCAAGGCATTCCTGCTCGGTTGGACGGGCTGGCATCTGTACATGGACATGGTGGCGCGCCGCGTGCATGAGGTCAAGACAGATGAGCCGCTGTTGCAGATCTTCTACGAGGAAGCCAACAAGATCTTCGTCAAGGAAACGGGCGGGAGCGGAGATGAGACTGGCGGCGTCTCTGCCACGCAGCGATTTGCGGATATGTTCCGCGATGCGCGCAAATACAAATCGCGTTTGCATGTCATTACACAGGCTCCACACTTGATCGCGGACGACATCATCTCCTCCTGCAACAATGTCATTGTTGGCTATCTCAAAAATCCGAAGGACAAGAGTTTGATCCTGTCCGCATTGGCGCGCTCCGAGATGGGCTTCCGCGATGAGGAGTGGAGACGCTTCGTGGATGACATGCCAATTGGAATGGCGATCGGTCGTTTTCCGTATACGACACGGCGCGAGATGCAGAGACCGATCCTGTTCAAGCCGTTGATGCTGGATGTGCCCGAACCAACGGACGCCGAGATTGAGGCGGTGTTGGGAAGAATTACGCTCTGAAAGGATGACGTGAAAAAATAAAAAGTGAGAAGGATGCTTTTATGAAAAAGAAATTGCTTGACGCGCTCAAAAAGTTCAATGTAAAGAATGTCAGCGGATTTACGAAAAAGAATCTGTTGATCGTGTGGTTTGTGTTGTGCATCTGTGTGAGCGTTAGCGTGTCCGCTTATCTGGTTTCACGAGTAACGAGTCCTGATGCATGGAATGTGAATGTCACTCATGCGCCATCCACGCCAACTCCGACTCTGGTTTCCGATACGGGTTGGTGGAGTGCAATCGCTACTCCAACTCCCAAGCAGTGAAAAGTGAAGGAAAAGTAAGAAGTGAGAAGTAAAAATTTTTCAATTCAAACCAAGAGGTTCAAGAAATGACACAAGCAGCAAAGAACGGCAACGTTGTATTTTTCGAAAACGATAGCCCACAGGCAGTTGAAAGCCTGAAGAATGCACTGGCAAACGCGGGAGATGCTCCGCTGCTTGGTCTGGTGCTGAAGGTCGAAACTGATCCCAAAGGCGAAGATCAGGTTGTGAATTGGATGTTCGCCGATACAAGTTTCATCAAATCCCTGGCGCTTGTTCTGCCAGGAAAAAAGAAAAAATAAAAATAATAAACCTGGAGTAATTTATGAAAAAAGCATTTCCCCTCATCATCGCGGCGATTGTGTTCGTCATCGCCCTTGTTCTGTTACGTCCCGCGCCTTCGCGTACAGTGGTCACAGCCGCGTATGACCTGCGCGCCGGTCATGTATTGCAAGACGAAGACCTGATCTTGATGTCCGTGCCGGATGACGTGCTGGCAGTGGATGTCATCACCGACAAAGCCATGCTGATCGGGCAGCCGCTGCGCATCGACCGCGGACAGGGCGATGTCATCCGTGCTTCGCAGCTCGGGAACCTGATCGCAGTTGAAGCCAATGAGCGCGCGATTGCCGTGCATGTCACCGACGCCAGCGGCGTAGCAGGATTGCTCGTGCCTGGTCAGCGGGTGGGCGTGATCGCCTCCATCCCGCAGGATGACACCAGCAGCACGGGCGACACTATCGTCAGCAGCGCATACACCTCTGATGGCGTCTATCCAGATGGCAATGTCTGGGGCGAAAGCGTCACCCCGCCCGATCACAGTAATTCCGAGGGTGGCGCATATCTCGGCAGCGGCACATTCTCCAAGTCCACCATCGAAGGATTGCGTGTGCTGTACATTGACCCAACCTTTGCCGCCAACATGGGTGCGAATGTCGTCCCGCAGGCAACAGATCAGGGAACACTGGGCGGGGTCAATACCAACGAACGCACGCGCGAAGGTACTGTCCTGCTTGCAGTTCCGACCAATCTGCAATCCATCTTCTATGACTTTGGCGCATCCGGCGGCGTTTCTCAAACACGCTCCGTGAACGCATTGGAATTATTGGCTGCGTTATCAGGCTTGGATGGCGCAACCGTCACACTCTATCTGATGCCGCAGACCGGTGCAGCACAATTCACCTCACCCGGACTCTGGCTGCCTGATTTGATCCTGGCTCCTGAAACCCCCGAACCCGTCGTCCCAACCGTTGCGCCAGTCGTGGTTCCGTAAATGAGTTGGACTAACCAACCCACATCACAAGGCGGTGGGCAAGATGCACCGGTCAGCGTTTTGCTGGCTCACAAGGATATGGAACGCACCACCGCCTGGTATCAAGCGCTGCAGGTGGACTCGCGTTTTCGCGTGTCCTCGATGGCAAACACCCCGCAGGACTTCCGCGCCAAACTTGCATCATCGCCTGAGATCATCCTGCTCGATGCCACTGTCTTTGATGGTCCACCTCCATTAACCGAAGCACTAACTTCGGTTAGTGGCGCGGTCTACCTGATCGTGCCTGGCGGCGTGAACACGGAACTCATCGAACAGTTCAAAACCATTCAATCCGTCAAGTCGGTCTCTGTGGGCGATGTCAATATTGCGGACTTCATGACGCGCGCTTATGCGGACGCTCTTGCCTTGCGAAGAACAGGATCCGCCATCTCTCCAACCGCTTGGTCAGGAGGAGGTTCACAACGAGGCAACACTGGCGCGGGCGGACTGCGTATCGTCACGGTCTGGAGCAGATCAGGCGGAACGGGTAGAACCACAATTGCGATTTCGCTTGCGCAGGCTGTTGCGCGGCGCGGCTTGAAAACACTTCTCATTGGACTCGGCGCGCCGGATGTGATTCCGCTGCAGATGGGCTTGCGCCCTGAACCAAATATTGTCTCGTGGATCTCAAATCCGAACGATGAAGGCTTACGCTCCAGCATTCAAGTCGCTGGTGAGCTGCATGTTCTGGCAGGCTTCCCTGACATCCTCTCGGAGTCGCAGGGCGACCGTCCTGCAGAAGCCAGTGGCTCGATCAACGAGCTCGTCACTTCTGCCGCGTATGGCGGGTACTCCGCCATCATTCTTGATACACCCGCTGCGGGCGGCGTCACGCCCAGAGCATTGTCTGCTGCCAACACCTGGTTGATGGTGGCGCGTCCGACTGTCTCGGACGTTTGGATGTCCGCCGAATCGTTTCGGACTGTGACTCAGAAGATCGCCGGACAGCACCGCATCACACCTGGCAATATTTTTGTGGTACTCAACCAACGCACCAACGGCATGTTGACTGCCGATCAATGGCATGGCGCGGCAGATGCCGCCTGCCGCAAGATGAACTTGAATGTGGGTTTCCCGCCCGTCATGGCGACCATCCCACATTCCATCGATGTTTCGCTGGCACAGGATAGCGGGCGTTCTGCGCTGGATGCCTCCGATGATTTCGCGCGTCCCATCCATCGCCTGAGCGAAATGCTTTTCGGTGGTGTGGTGGTACCTGTCGGTCAAACCGCGAAAGATGACGGAGTGATCCATTTTGGACCGCTAAAGATCAGGACAAAGAAATGAGTTGGGATTCTGTTGTACCCCCATTCAGCGCGACGGATCGAGCGCGCGTCATCGAAGAAGTCGCCGGGCAACTTCAAAACCTGTCCCTGGCAGAAATGCGCGGAGAGCGCGAGAAGTTGGTCGGACGCGTCGTGCCACTGGTTTTATCTGTGGTTTCAAAGTTCGGATTGCAGGCTTCCTCTGATCAGGTGCATGAAATTGCCCGCGATGTGGTGGCGCGCGTAGGAGGTCTTGGATTTCTTGAACCGCTGCTGCGCATTGACGCAAATCTATCCGAGATCGCGGTCACGACGGACGGCGGGATCTGGGTGCAGCGCAAAGGTGCGGGCAACTTCGAGAAGTTACCCGTATCGCCATCGTTGACCGATGTCTGGCGCGCAACCGAAACCCTGCTTGCACCGCTGGGCAGAGCCGTGACCGAAGCCTCTCCATCCGTGGATGCAAAGATTCCACGTCAGGAGGGGCTGCCAGGCGGAGCGCGTATCAAGATCATTCATCCGGTGGTCGCACCCGGGCTTGGTTATCCCAGCATCAACATTCGCTTGTTTGAGGACAAACCCGTGCCGCCCGAACTGCTGGTGAAGTGGAAGGTGGCTCCTGCCAAAGTTGTTTATGGATTGGTGGAACTGGTCTCGAAGGCGCTGCGGATTCTCGTGATCGGCGGCACTGCTTCGGGCAAGACCACCTTGCTCTCGGCGATGTGCAACGGGATTCCGAAGGACGCACGTGTGGTAAAGATCGAAGATCCCGAAGAGATCTGGCTCGATCATCCGCACGTGGTCACGCTCGAAGCGCGTCCAGCACAGGTCGGTTCGAGCATCGTCCCATACAGTCTGGCTTCGGCAGTTGATGATGCGATGCGCATGTCGCCGAAGTGGTTGATCGTGGGCGAGATGCGACGGGGCGATGCGGTGGCAGCTTTATTCCGCGCGCAGATGTCCGATCATCCTGGCTTGTCCACCTTCCATGCCGAGGGTCCAGAGTCCGCCATCACACGCTTAAACCTTTTGCTCTTCAACGATGTCGGGGTACGTTCGGAAGGCGCGAAGGAAATGTTTGTGCAGGCAGTCGACATGATCGTGCAGGTCGGATGGTCCAACGGCGGACGCAGCATGATCGGCGTCTGGGAAGTCGAGAAGACTCTCAAAGGCGGCAACGTGCAATTCCGTCAGTTGTATAAACCCGGCGACGCGGAGTTATTGCCGATCGGGATCGAGAGAAGAGTCTGAAGTACTGAGGTTTCTAATGTGTACATGGAACTTCCTCTGCGCCTCTGAACCTTTGCGTCTTCACAAACTTCATAAACATCAAAGACCTTATAAACCTTAGGATACACAATGATCAACACAAACCTATTTTATCTTCCCCCCAGCCTGACCTTCTTCCTGCCGTTTCTTGCGGCGGGCATGCTGGCATGGATCGTCTGGCGTCTGAGCGGCAAACTGACCATGCCGCGTATCGGCAAGCCACAAGTCACGCGCATTGAGACATTCGTCGGTGGCAAGCGCGGCATGAACAAAGCAAGCTCTGCGCCCGTGGGCAGCTTCGAGCATCGTGTCTGTATTGCCTTTGCAAAGATCGGCATCGATGCGGCGGAAAACGAAGAGTACTACATGATGATGGCACGCATTGTGGCGGGCGCGTCCATGACTTTGATCTTGATGATCGTTGGATTGCCGTTCTTCACCAGTCTGATCGGGATCATCGCCGGATACATTTTTGTCAACGGCTGGGTCATGCGTTCGTGGAATAAAACCCGCACTGATATGGAAGCCGAATTGCCATCCTTGTTACTGCGTTTGAACGCAACCATCCAAGCCGCACCAAATGTGCCTTCCGCCCTGGAGACAGTTGCGAAGACTCTGCGTTCAGACGGTCCTCTGCGCGCCTGGACATTGGACACTGCCGCAAGAATGCACACCGAAGGACATGGAGCGGTCGAGGCGATCCGCGAGAGCGCGGCTGGAATTTCCACCTCACTTTCCATCGCAGCGGACTTGATCGGGCGCATGTGGACGACCGGCGGCGAAGGCTACGCCAAAGCCTTTGGCACAGCGGCAGACAATCTCGAATCCGTGCTGGACGCGCGTGTGCTGGCAAGAGCCAAAGGCGGCAGCGCACAGGGCACAGTCAACATCCTGACCGTGATGACCTTTGTGATGATCGCCTTCATGAGCCGCTCCGGCGCCATGTCCGATATCGTCAAGTCGCCGCTCGTTCAAGTTCTCTACGCCTTGATCTGTCTCGTGATCGTATACGGTCACAGCCAGGTCAGCAACATCATTGACAACGCGGTTTAGGAGTATTCATGACAACCATTGTTCCTTTTTTAGCGGCGGGTTTGATCGGTCTGCTCTTCTTTCAATTCCTGCGCAGTTTTGATTTTATCTTCGGCAGTTCGGCGACTGCGCGGCTTGAGCGCTTTGCATCCACAGACCGACGTGGCGTCACAGACCGCGTTGGGGATTCCATCGTGGACAAGCTCGGATTCAGTTTCGATTCATGGAAGCATGAATTGATGTGGGCACAACTCGGTGGTTTGTACGAAGGACGTACCGTGGGCAGTGTGCTGGGCAAGTCGGTCATGTTCGGTTCAGTCGGGATCGCTTATCTGCTGATCTTCAATGCCCTCAGCCCCGCCTTTGTGATCGGTGTTGCTGTGGCTGCGTACTATCCGTATCTGCAACTGCGCGGGCGAGCCAACGATGTGCGCGATGCTGTCAAGCGCGGATTGCCCGAAGCGGCAGCCTTGATTGCTGCTGAGATGAGCGCGGGCAGTTCCGCTGAAACAGCCGTTGGACGCGCGGCATCTTTGCCCGGAGCACTCGGCAACCTATTGCGAATTGTGACTCAAAACGCACAACAGGCTGGACGCCTGATCTTCTCGCGTGACCTGCTTGACGGCGCGTTGGTCGAAGAGTTCACCAAATATCGGATGCCGCACCTCGAAGCCTTTGCGCGCCAGATCGACCTGGTTGCAACCAAAGGCGCCGAAGGTCCGCGCCAGATGGGTGAAGTTGCGCGCGGTCTGGCTCGTGAATATCGCTCAGATGTCGCCCGCTCCGCCGAGCAGTTGAGCAACAAACTGCTGTTCCCAATCTCGCTCTATATCTTCGTGCCATTCATGCTGGCGATCTTTGTGCCGCTGATGGTGAGTGTGTTCGAGTCGTTCTAACCATGAATGTTGTTCTTTCTGAATTCGCTAACGCCCTGGGCGCAGCCTTCTTTGTCTTCCTGTTCATTATTCGCGTGATGCAGTTTTCAGGCGGAGACTGGATATCTCTTCTGCTGGCGCTGCAATCTGCGCTGGCGGCATTTCTGCTCGTGATGCACAAACCCGTCGAGCGCGTCAGCCATCCGATTATGTCTTTGATCGCCTGGCTCTGCGCCCTACTGCCGCTCGCGTTCGATCTTGAAGACGCGAATGCCCTGTATTCATTGCCAGGCTTGCTGCTGGCGCTCTGGTCTCTGATCGCATTGGGCTTTTCTTTTTCCATCGCACCCGAAGACCGCGGGATCGTCGCACGTGGACCGTATCGGCTTGTGCGGCACCCCATGTATCTGGGCGAAATCCTTTCCCTGCTTGGCTTGTGCATCAGCGCAGGCAATGTCTGGAACTGGCTTGCCCTCTTGTTGTTTGCGCGATTGCTCCTGGTGCGAATTTCCGCCGAGGAGCGCGTGCTCGCCGATTATGCGCGGTACAGAGACACCGTCCGCTGGCGATTGATTCCTTTTCTATGGTAACGGAGTTTTTCAATGACCCATCCCTTTGACGACCAACCCTCCATCTTTGCCACATCCATCATCATCCTGGCTAATTTGATGCCCGACGACAGGCGCGTCTTTTTCCTGGAGTGGCTGTTTCCCCATATTGCGCAGATTACCGCTGGCAGGAACGATCCCCCGGAACGTTTGTACGCAATCCTGGTGAAATGGTTCGCATCCATGCCGCATGAAAATGCGCGCCATGAATATCGGACTGTCGTCCATGAAATCTGCTGGTGGGAAGACCTGAAAGTCAGCGCCTTGAAACGAATGTTGAGCAAGGCGCGGTCATGATGATCAACCCCCATGTCGAGGCTTTGGTGGAACTGCTGCATGGCTGGCAGAAGTTATGCCTGCGCGAAGACCACCAGCGCGGAATGTTCTTCATCTGGCTGAGCGACCACACCAAAATGGAAATTCATCCTGAGAGCTTTCAGGAGAAATTGACCAAATGGCTGTTGGGCATGAGCGACACAAAAGCCCTGTATGCCGAGGCATTGACCATCCATGCCGAAATTCTCTGGTCGTCGAGAAACCGGAGGTTATAGATGTTGAAAAAACGGTATCAAGAAATGCATTTGGCTTTTCACAAAGGAACTTTTATTTATGAATACAAAAAAGAATGATGAGCAGGAAAGAAAAACATAATGGAGAAAACTACATGCTCAACCAACGCATCGCAATAATTCTTTCAAGTTCGCTGTTGGCGCTTCTCCTGCTTTCCGCTTTTGCCCCGCTGTTTGCGACAGCGCTTCCCGGAGGACGCCTCCTGGATGAAGGTCATAGCTCGGGCTACATCGATTGGAGCGGAAACGTTAACTATGCCGATCTGTTTCATCGCGATGGGATCTATCCCAGCGGGGGCACGGAGAATGTCACACAGATTTCAAGCGGGGGAACGGTGAGCGGTTCCTTTGCAAGGGATGTCACCTATTTTGAGGTGATGCTAGCCTATTCGAGTTCGGGTGGGTTTGGTACAGCCTCCATTCAAGCGTGTTCTTCTTCCTATTCCGTTTATTTGGGGATAGGCGGTGGTTCAACACCAGGCTTTAATAGTTTCTCGATTTCTGTTCCATCAGGCTGCAGGTCCTGGTCAGTTTCAGCTTCGGGCGGAAATGTATATTTTCGTTCAGTGGACGCGAATTACGTTGCAGCTGCCCAACCTCCCGTTATCTCAGGCAGTCTTAGTTGTTCACAGCCCGGCAGTAGCGGCTGGTGCAGAAACAATGCTCGATTGACTCTGACCGCCTCCGATCCGCAAGGCTATGCTTTGACCATCACAGGCAATGCGGGAAGTGTGCCAATCTCCTGTATTGGAAATTGCACGATCAACCTGCCGTCCGGTTCTGGCACTGCAACGTATACCGTCACTGCTGCCATTTCCGGACTGACTGCTTCAGGCAGTACAACCTGGAAATACGATCCCAATCCGCCCGTGTCAGATGTAAACGTCAGCGGCACGAGTGGGCTAAACGGTTGGTATATTTCCACTGTGAACGCTACGGCGAGCGGCTCGGACGCGATCTCCGGACTGGCTTCCACGGTAATAGCAGTGGATGGAGGCGCGGCAGTTGGCTCAGCAATTCTGACAGATGGTGTTCATTCCATTCTTGCAACCACTTTGGATGTCGCTGGTAATACATCTTCAAAAACGATAACGGTTTCCGTGGATACTCTTGCGCCTGCGTCAGATGTGACCGTCAGTGGCACGAGCGGATCGAACGGTTGGTATATCTCCACTGTGAGCGCCTTGGCAAGCGGATCGGACACAACCTCAGGGCTGGCAAGCGCAACACTTTCGGTGGATGGCGGGGTGGCAACAGGGTCAGCGACTTTAGCAGACGGTGTTCATTCTGTCATCGCAACCGCGCTTGATGTTGCCGGGAATATATCTTCAAAAACACTGACGGTTTCCGTGGACACCCTTGCGCCCGACATCATTGTCTCAGCCGCTGGAAATGAGGCACAGGACGGATGGTTCACGACCGCAGTGGATTTATCCGCCACCGCCTCGGACGCCACGTCGGGCGTGACAGGAAGCGTATCCCAGTCCTTTGATACCGGAGTGACGTGGGGAAATGGACCGAACACCCTATACGATGGACGATATGATGTCATCTTTAGCGTGATGGACTTAGCTGGAAATACTGCCACTTCGCAGATGTCTCTCAAGATTGACATGCAGCCTCCGTATATTACCCTGTCCGAAGCAGGTAGATTGGGACAAAACGGCTGGTATGTTTCTTCCGCAACTATTTCCGCTGAAGTGAGCGACAACTTATCCGGTGTCGCATCCACACAATATCGCATGGATGGCGGCACGTGGCAGGAGGGCTCTTTTGTCACAGTCGAGGAAGGCATTCACACGATTGATTTTCAAGCCTTCGATGCGGCGGGCAATAACGCGCAAGCCAGCTCGCAGGAAATCCACGTGGACCTCACGCCGCCTGCATCCAACTTCGACACTGGGCTGAACGGCGCTGTGTTTTCGGGCACGGTCACAATGGGCGGAACAGCTTCGGATGAAACTTCCGGTGTAAATGCCGTGGCGTTTTCCCTGGACGGAACCACCTGGATTGCCGCCGCTTTTGCAGATCCGCGTTGGAACATCACGTGGGACTCTGCTGTATTCGACAACGGGGAGCGCGACCTATATCTGCGCGCCACCGACCTGGCTGGCAACACGGGTGAACCGATCCGCGCATCCATCATCCTCGACAATTTCCCCCCTTATGTGGAGTTGGCAGAGACCTGGAATGTTTGGGAAAGCGGGTCACTGGTGGTGTTGAACAAAGTCATCCCGTTGAAGAACGTCAAGATCGTCGTGCAGGATCCCTTGCTGCGCTACCCAGATCGAGTCCTATATGACGACCTGCCTGCGCCAAAAGCAGTCACGTGGGATCGTGTGATCGGACCCGCCAGCGCGCCGCCTGGTTCGTACACTGCCAGCGTGCAGGCTTGCGACATATACGGCTTGTGTTCAAACGACACGGGCACGATCTTGATTCCCGTCGCGACAGCGCCTGTTCCATTTCAAATGCCCGTGGTTGAAATTCCCGAATGGTTTCCACCCATTCCATTTTTACAAACTCCCGCGCCCGAACAGCCCATCGCTGTTCCTGCCGCTGTGCTTCCAATTCACACGGAGGTACAAGCCGTCCCGTTCCCGATCTGGATCATCTTCGTCATCGGCGGACTCCTGCTGTTGTTTGCGTTTTTGCTTTTGAGTGATCCGCGCCCATCCGCGATTCGGTCTTTGACCAGATCACTTTATCAAAACATCGTTGATTCACCTAATCCCTAATTTCAAGGAGTAATAATGTCATCTCTCGAATTCTCAACTGTTATTCTGGTCTTTCTTCTGACCGTTATCCTGACCGTATATAACCAGCGCCAGGCTTCCGCTTTGCGCGGCATGGAACGCCTGGTGCAGGACTTCGTCGCCATGCAGATCCGTGACCGCCGCACACGGCATATCGAAGGGCTTGCCGATCGCATCGATCCGCTGGAGTGGCTCGCAAGCCAGGCAAGTTCGGAACTGGATACGCCTGTCACCATCAGCGAAGTCATGCGCGTCGTGCATGATATTCAGGCGGTGGAGCTGCGCGCCTCGAGCGGACAGCGTGTGATCGTGTCCACTTTGCCCAAGGCAGATGTCATGCGTTTTGACCGTCGTTTGCGCGTGGCAGGCAAAAAGAAAAGCGCGGCGGAGCGCGTGGCTTCATTTGCTTCGCGTCCGCTGCTTGGCAAGTCGCGCTGGGGCTGGGGCGTACAGACTATTGAGCGCATCATGTCGCAGTCCAATGAATTCTTTGACATCGAAGCCAGCGCAGTTGCTGAACGGCTCGGACTGAAATGGGACAAGCCCTCGCGCTTGTGGTTCTATGTTGTCAAGTCATAGTTTGCTCGGATATGGATTCCTGCTGTTCATTCTGACCATCGGCGGCGTGCAGGATTGGCACACAGGGGAGGTCAGCAATTGGATCAGCATCCCTCTCTTTTTCATGGGTGTGCTTGCGGCTATTCTACGTCTGTTATTTTTAGACGATATGTTCACGAGCATATTGTCGATTTTTGCGATGGTGGTAATCACACTTGCCGCATTCAAAGGCTGGATGGGTGGCGCAGATTGGAAAGTCTTGATCGGTCTTTTCGGTTTGTATCCGCTGGCTGGATTTACAGCGTTGGTCGTTGCTGGCGTATGGGGCGGGGTTATGATTCTGATAACGGGAGATCGTAACGCGCGTTTTCCCGGTGTAACTGCCTTCGCTTTCGCAGCCTGCTTGACTTTTTTTGTGAAGTTCTCTATAATCCTTTTGAATGAGGTGTGATTTTCCCCTGGGAAAATCGCGCCTTTTTTTGTTTCCATTTTTCAAGTGACAAGGAGTTTCTATGTTATCTGCAATTCAACCCACAATGCAATTCCGCTTCTGGACCCTGTTCCTTGATCGGCGCGGCGATGACTACGGCGAAAAAGCGGTCATCCTGGTGCTGGTCGTGCTGGGCGGTGTAGCTGCCTTCGCTGCGTTCGGCGGCAAGATCGTGGACCTGATCAGTCAAGCCACCACTGGGATCTAACATGCTTTCCCCGTCCGTGTTTTTCCCATTCCCGCGTTTCTCACGCCTGCTCTTCTCACGCCGTGGCGACGAATTCGCCGAGACTGCCATCGCCATGCCTGTGATTGTGTTGGTCACGATCGCGCTCATGAATCTGACGATGGCTGGATTCGCCAGTGTCAACGCCAACAACGCCGCCAATTATGGCGCGCGGGTTGGCAGCGTTCATCAGCAAGGTCCAGCCAGTGCAGCATACGAAGCGGCGCAGCAATCCACCGAGTATGCCAGCGTGGGCGATTACTCCGTCGCTGTATCGGGCGGAGGATTTCCTGGCGCGCAGATCAATGTTCAGGTCGATTGGAGCGTTCCGAACCTGATGGGCGGTCTGCTGGGTTTCTTCGGCGGCGACAGTTCTGACGCCGATATCAAAGGCATGGCGATGTCCGTATTCCGCCAGGAGGGCTGGTGACCATGGGTCAATTGTTGATGTCACGCAGGGGAGACGCGTATGCCTGGTTCGCTACCCTGCTGGTCTTTGTCTTCATCCCGCTTTCGTCGCTGAGCATTGATGTGACGCGCATGATGTATGTCAGAGGTCATCTACAAACCGCAAATGACGCAGCGTGTCAATCAGCGGCAGACGCGCTGGACGTGCCGTTATTCATTCAGACCAATCAGAAGCGCATCGAACCAGGACTGGCGCGCAGACAGGCGGCGCGTGAATTTTCAGCGACGCTGCGCGATGCTGGCAAAATCCGCTACACCATAGATGGGCTTGCCATTGATTTCCCCGCGCCCACCTTCGCGCATTGCGTGGCAACGGTGCATGTCGAACACATCATTCCGTTGACCCCAAACATGCGTGTCGTGATCGAGACGACATCCGAGATGCGAGCGCTGACGATACGGTGATTAGGAATTAGGACGAGTACCTTACTCTTTTGCTCTTCATTCATCCTTCACTATTCATCCTTCATCCTTGAGGTTTCCTTTGCCCTTTGAATTTGAATTCGACTTTCGTAAGAACGAAGACGCGCTCTGGCTGATTGCCTTTGCTTTTCTGATCATTGCCGCGCTGGTGGGCATGGCTCAGATCGGGCAAGACGTGACCCCGATGGATACCGGAACGCCGCGCCTGCTGGAATGGTCTGACTGGCAATTGCTTCAAGCGCAGCGCGCATACACAAAGGAACTTTCTATTTTGCGTACTGATGCGATGCAATTGTCACAAGTGTTGGACTTAAAAGCCAATCCAGTCACGACACAGTTCCTGATCGAGCAGATCGCACAGGATACGAAAGAAGGCGATGCTTCCCTTGCCAGCGCGCGCCTGGCTTTGGAAAACGCGGCATTGAACGTGCGCGACTGGTCTACTGGAACTCTTGACCGCGACACTGCCATCCTGTCTGTTCAGGATGCCCTGACTCTTCTACAACAATAATTATGATGACAACCTTGAACGTTTCACATCAACGCGCAGTAGGCGATCTATTGCAAGCCGAGCGCGACCTGCGCCAAAAGAGCGAAGACGCCATCCGCGCCATGCGCCAGGTACTGGTTGAAACCGCAAACCGCTTTGACGGAACACGGCTTGAATCCCTGCGACGCGATAACCCATCCGTCCCCACCAATTGGGGCGCCTTGGACTGGAAAAAGTTTTTCGACGAAGTCCCCATGCCTTCACAGGGTTGGGTCAACAAAACAGTCGTTGCGCCTGACACACAAACACAGCGCAAACTGCAAAAACAGATCACTGACTTGCAAGCCGCGCTTGAACTCGAGCGGGCAAAGATGGTCGTTGTTGAAACTCCTGCTTCATCAGTTCCAACAGAAACAGCGAATATAGCGAATACAGATCAGATATTACCTGCTGCTGATGCAATCGAAAGTATTCCACCCAACGCAACGCCTGCCCTGACCGTGATGGTCGCGGACGCCAAAAGAATGCTGGCAAGCTTTCCACAGAAAATCCCTGCGGCGTTTTCCGCTGTATTGAGCGGCGGCGAGCGCACCGGCGGCGACCTGGCGCGTGTCTTTCAGCGCTATTGGCTGGTGTTGTACCTGATGGGTCGCTGGCGGCTGGCTGCCTCGATGGAATTGGAAGCAACACTCGCTGGGGCAGTCGGTGTCTCGGCAGGTTCCAGCTCAATGCGACGTGTGTTGGAGGATATGGAGGAAGCCCATGTGATCCTGACTGAGATCATCACTCTCAAATCGCCGCGCACCTCTTTGAAGTTGTATCGGCTTTCTGCCGAGGGAGAGAAGCTGTATGAGATTCTGTTTCAAACCAAAGCGTTCGAGAATGACTGGGCGCGCCTGATTCGCCTGCATGAAGGCGTACGTTTCCCGGAACACACAATGGCAGTCATCGCCTTCACCATGCACGCCCGCAAACGCGGCTGGGCAACACAGGTGCTGCCCGAGGTCACAGGCACAAAGTCTGTGCCTGATGTCTGGATCATGCGCGGCGAGGAGAAGTTGTATGTCGAGGTTGAATTGGGTGAAAAGGAACGTGTCTCCAAGTGGCGCAATCAGTCCTTGCTAAATGGAGGATATGTGGCGTTGTGCGCGGCAAACTCAAAAACACGTGCGCGACTGGTCGGTGATTGCAAACTCGACAAACTTGCAGGTATGGCAACCGATCTCGAAACCTTGGTTCGCAACAAGTTCAAGGAATTGAATTCAGCCTCACCGTTTTGGTTGGAAGATTGGAAATAATGGAGGGTGTTCTGCGCCAGATCATTGCGGTGATCT
>CAMCQT010000056.1 GCA_945877125.1 Candidatus Brevifilum fermentans
CTTTGCGGTTCGCCCAGATATTCTGCGCCGTTTGGGGTGATGACCACATCTTCTTCAAGACCTACGTAGCCATAATCTTCCACAGCCAGTCCTGGCTCAATGGTGAAGATTTGCCCGACTTCCAATTTTTGGTTGGGTGAGTCGCCGTATTTCTCCCAGAGCGGGCCGAGCAATGCTCCGCCGTCGTGGGCAACGCGCCCCAGTTGATGACCGAGGGCGTATTTGAATTCAGGGTAGCCGGCTTCGGTGACGGTTTTGCGTGAGATGATGTCTATCGCGTTGCCTGTCACGCCCGCTTGCATGGCTTGGCGTGATTTTTCCACGGCGCTGCGGATGGTGTCGAATCCGCGCTGGACTTCGACGGGGGCTGCGGTTTCGTCTTCGCGCAGAACGTAGCACACGTGTTGAATGTCCGAGCAGTATTCTTCGTATTTCACCCCAAAGTCAAAGTGGATGATATGCCCGCGCTCGATTTTGATGTCTGTCGGGCCGTTGTGCCCGACGGGGGAGTTGGGTCCGCTGTTGACGGCGGGACAATTCTCGGCGGGCCAGGCGAGTTCCACGTTGTATTCGTGTGCGAGGCTGTGCATGTACTCGCCGACTTCGATCTCGGTCATGCCGACTTTGATATGGGCGAATGTCTTCTTGAAAATCTGGTCTGTGATCTCAACCGCTTTGCGGACACGCGCCTGCTCGGTGGGAGTCTTTCGTCCGCGCATGGCAGAGATGACCGGTTCGGCGCTGACGAGTCTTTCGGCGTAGGGCGTGCCGGCCAAATATTCGCGGAGAAACTCATACATGGCATGAGTCAAACCATCCGCGTGGACATTGTTTTTGGAAGTGTTAACCGCTATCCGCGTGGGGTTGAGGCGGGTGATCGTCTCTTTTAATATCGCGCTGACGGCTGTGTCATATCCAACAATTTCGGTGTAGACATCCAGTCGTTCCAGGGATTCTTTTTCGAGGTTGCCGATGATGGCGATCTTTTCACCTGCGCGGGTTAGGATGAGCGCGGAAGGCCAGGTGAGGTCGTTGGCGCCGATCAAAAAATTTAGGGCGGGGTCACGCACGCCTGAGGTCTCGCGCACGAAGGTCAGCCACATATCGGTGTTTTGCTCTTTGAGGATTTCAATGGCTTGGTTTACTTTTTCTTGAATGAGGGACATGGAGTTCTCCTGGGAAAGGATGAAGGATGAAGGATGAAGGATGAAAAAAATGGCTTATTGTCTTTCGTTCATTATCATTGATTTGTGGGTGCGGGGGTCTTTTACCAAAAATATGAGGATGCCGATCATGGCGATGGACAGGACAATTGAAATTACAAATACGGGCGTGAAGCCGGCCGAGTCCACGATCCAGCCGCCGATTAGGGGGGCGATGATGGTGGCGGGGGCGGTGAGCGTTTGCGAGAGCCCAATATAAAGCGGGCGTTCCGTTTCGCCGCCGAAGTCTACCGTCATGGCCATGCCGATGGTCCAGATCGAAACATTGGCGAGTCCTGTCAGAATAAAGATGGGATAGAACCATAAAATGGATGTTGCGTTCCAGGCAAAGACTGCGCTGAATAATGCCGCAAATGCGCCGACGACGAGCATGGCGCGGTGACCAATGCGGTCGCCGATCCAGCCCATGCCGATGTTGGCAACGGTCTGTGAGATGGTGAGGGTGGCGGTCAGAAAGCCCGCGGTGACGGCATCCATGTGGAAGCGGCGCAGGGCGTAAATGATGTAGAACGAAAATCCCATGGTGGCGAATTGCGAGAGGAAACGCGCGCTCAGAAACCAGTTGAAGTTTGCATCTCGTTTGAGGATTTTTTTGGAGTCGTCCCAAAAGTGCGTTTTTTCTATGGGGATGACCTTTTCGGTATCTTCGGGTTCGCGTGTCTGCGCGAGCGCGAGCCAGGATATGGCGAAGAAAATGCTTGCGAGGAGGAAGCAGGCCGCAAAGTCGAAGGGCGAGTCGAGATAATCCAAAAGATAGCCGGCGGCCACTGCCGATCCGCTGATGAATAGGTTGGCGAGTCCGGCTTGTAATCCAAAAAATGTGCCGCGTGTTTCGGGCGGGATGATCTTTGAGATCATGCTTGTCCACGAGTTGGCGGTGAACCCGCCGCCGAGTCCCTGCCAGATAAGCAGAATAAAGGTGAGGATGAGACCCGCCTGCAAGCCGATGGTTGGGAGCAGCAACGCGACGATGGCGAAGCCTAAAAATGGAGCGCGCTCGTTGATGGTCATCATCAACACGTTGGGTTTGTATTTGCGTAAGCGCGAGACGTGGCTTGCGGTGAATAACTGCGGCAGTTGCCAGCCAACAGAGTGAATGGCGGGAACCAGCCCAATCAATAAAGCCGAGGTTGTCATGGAGGCGACAAAGAGTGGCAGCACTGTGCTGAATGAGGCGAAGCCCAGCGCAACGCCAAAGAGACTGCCGTCAATCAGGTTCATGGTGACGTTGTATTTCAGGTTTTGACGGATTTCTTTTTCCAAAGTTGTGAGCATGGGGTGGATTGTACCTATAAAAAGTTACTTTTGTAATTGTATGAAATGTTGAAGCAAAGAGTGTTATTTTAAGCCAGGCAACTATTTTTAGTCTTGACAAAAAATAGTTGCCTGGCTTAAAATAAATAAAAACGAACGTTCGTTCATTTTTATTGCCAGAAAAGGAAGCCATGCCTGCTAAGTTGAAAGACATACCCACAAAAGGTGAAACCACTCGACTGGCCATCGAAGACGCCGCCATTGAATTGTTCATGGAGCATGGCTATCATGCCACATCCATGCGGCAGATCGCGGAACATGCGGGGCTTGCGCTGGGCGGAATCTACAACCACTTTGCGAGCAAGGATGAACTCTTTGAAGGCATTATTGTCGATAAACATCCCTACAAAAAAATATTGCCTTTGATCCTTGAAGTGCAGGGAGATACCGCTGAGGATTTCCTGAAAAACGCCGCGCGGATCGTCATTACTGAGCTCAGCAGGGAACCGCACTACCTTAAGATAATGATGATCGAATTCGTTGAATTCAACGGCGGGCATGGCGCTGCAATGTTGAAGGAGATTGCGCCAAAAGTTCTGCCCGTTTTTGATCAGATCATAAAAACTAGAAAGAACCTGCGTGTGGCCAACCCAGCCATGCTCATGCGTTCCTTCTTCGGCATGATCCTATCTTATTTCATCACTGAAATGGTGATTTCCAATTCTGTGATTAGCAAGGCCATGCCTAAAAATTCCATGGATATTTATGTGGATATTTTTCTGCACGGAATCATAAAAGACAAGGATGAAGGATGAATGATGAATTCAAAACCAAAAATCCAAAACTGTAAATCCAAAATCTTGCCCTTTTTCATCCTTCATCCCTCATCCTTTATCCTTTCCATTCGGAGTTCCCATGCTCAATTCCCGTATTTTCTCCATCATCCGCAAAGAGTTTTTGCAGATCGTCCGTGACCCGCGCACACTGGCGATGATCATCATCATGCCGATCATGGAATTATTCCTGCTTGGCTACGCAGCCACCACCGACGTTAAGAATATCTCCATGGCTGTCTGGGATCAAAGCAAGACCACGCAATCACGTGCCCTGCTGGATGCCTTCCGCGCCGCTGATTATTTTGTTCTTGAATATTTTGTCGGCTCCGCAGACGAATACCAGGCATTGATCGAATCAGGCGATACGCGCGTAGTTTTGGTTATTCCACCAGATTATGACCGCCGTCTAGTTGAGGGGAATGCCCAGGTATTGATGGTGCTGGATGGCTCAGATGCCAGCGTCGGCTCTACTGCGCTTTCCACTGCGCGCCTTGTGGGACAGGCTTACTCCACGAAAATACTGGGTGAGCAATCCCAGCTTAGCGGACGCGGCGCACCCTCCGCGCCTGTGGAAGTTCGCACGCAGGTTTGGTACAACCCCGACCTTGACAGCGCCTACTTTAATATCCCCGGTGTGATCGGCATGATTCTTTCCTTCATTACCTCCATTCTCACAGCGACGACCATCGTGCGTGAACGTGAACGCGGCACCATCGAGCAGTTGATCGTTACTCCCATACGATCATGGGAACTAATTGTCGGGAAATTAATGCCGTACGTGATTTTAGGTTTTATAGAGACATTTGAAATCCTACTGATCGGACATTGGTGGTTTGGCGTGCCCATCCGCGGCAGTGCGGCGCTCATTATTATTACGTCGGGCTTGTTCCTCATGTCCAGCCTGGGCATTGGACTTTTTGCTTCGACCATGGCAAACACACAGCAGGAAGCCATGATGACCGTGATGATGTTCAACCTGCCGATGATCTTTCTTTCGGGCTTTTTCTTCCCGATTGCGGCAATGCCAAAATTTTTGCAATTTGTTTCCCTTGCCATCCCGCTGCGTTATTACCTGATCATCATCCGCTCTCTCTTAATTAAAGGTGTTGGCTTTGTTGCCATTCAAAGCGAAGTTATAGCGCTTGTCATATTTGGCATTGTCATCATGGGCGCCGCCGCACTCCGCTTCCGCAAGAGACTTGATTAATTATTACGCCCCGATTCGCTTATTCAAAAAATATTCTCCAAAGGAGTTAAACATGAATCCTAAATCACTTCCCATACCCGTTCGTATTGCCCTTGCCGTTGTCGCTATCGGCGCACTGATCTACGTTGCTTTTCGCACCATTAACGACTCTGGCAACGGTGAGCTAACCGCCTCAGGCTCCATCGAAGGCACCATTGTGAACGTCTCACCCGAACTTGCCGGTAAGGTTTTGAAAGTGGATGTCGAAGAAGGCTCGCTGGTGAAGATGAACGACTCGCTTCTTTATCTGGACCCGAGCCTGTTGACTGCCCAACAGGCAGTTTCCACCGCCAATCTGGATGCCGCCAAAGCGGGCGCGTTGACCGCTCAAAGCGCTTTGAATACTGCCGATAGTCAATATCAAATTGCGTTGGAAGCGGCGCTTGCCCAGGATAAGAAGACCCGTGTTCAGGATTGGTTCTCGAAAGACCCGAACCAATTTGAACAGCCCGACTGGTATTTTTCCCGCGAGGAACAACTCAAGGCTGTCCAGGGTCAGGTTGAGGTGGCGTTGAAGGCATTGGTAGAAGCCCGCGCCAATTTGGAGAATGTCAATGTGTCTGTTGAACAGTCCAATTTTCTAAAAGTAGAAAAGCGGCTGCTCGATGCGCGCCTTGCCTACCAAATGGCGAAGGACGTGAATGACCTCGCCCAAAACTCCGCGGATGCCAATGCGCCCGTTGGAAAATACAACAGCACCCATTGCGGAACCAACGAAGGCTATGTGGTTGATAACAAGAAACTGACGAATCGAATCTATACTTGCACAGGCGATGACCAGCTTTCTGCGGTGGGCTCTACTCTTTTTGATGCCGCCGAGAAGGAACTGGACGATGCTCAAAATGCCTACGATGAACTTCTCGACACACAGGCTGCGGATGATGTCCTGCAGATGCGCGCTGAAGTCTCGGTGGCACAGGAGCGATATTATGCGGCTCTTGATTACCTGCGTAAATTTCAGACGGGTGAACAGTCCACGGCAGTTTTAGCGGCTCAGGGAGCCTTGTCTCAGGCGCAGGCCGCTGTGGATCAGTCACAGAAATCAATTGAGCAGGCGCAGGCCAACCTTGATTTGATCAACGCGCAAATTGAAAAACTCGCTGTGTTCGCCCCCATCGACAGTGTTGTCCTCACCCGCAATGTAGAACCCGGCGAATTTGTCCAGCCCGGCGCGGTTGCGCTCACCATTGCCGACCTCACCAACTTAACCATCACCGTCTATGTTCCCGAAGACCGCTATGGACAGGTCAACCTTGGGCAAGCCGCCGAAGTCCGCGTGGATTCCTTCCCTGATCTAACTTTCACCGCCACCGTCATCCACATGGCTGACCAGGCTGAATTCACCCCGCGCAATGTCCAAACCGCCGAAGGACGAAGCTCCACTTTTTACGCCATCAAATTGAAAGTAGAAAACCTCGATGGCAAGTTGAAGATCGGTATGCCCGCGGATGTGGTTTTTAAATAACAGTCGAAGGTCAAAGGTCGAAGGTCAAAAAATAGGAGATAAAACATGGCTGCCATTACTCGGTTTGAAGAGATTGAAGCTTGGAAGACCTCGCGGCAATTGACTAATTCGGTTTATTCTCATACCAATCAGGCAGGATTTAATCGTGACTTTGGCTTGCGTGACCAAATTCGTCGGGCCAGTGTTTCTGTCATGAGCAATATTGCCGAGGGTTTTGAGAGTCGTACGGATGTGCAGTTTATTAATTTTCTGGGCATGGCACGTGCATCGGCTGGCGAGGTAAGGGCGCAACTTTATATTGCTCTTGATCAAAAATATATTACAGAAGAACAATTCAAAGAGACCTCAGCCATAGCTCAAACTTGTGCGCGTCAAATTGCCAGTTTTATGAAATACCTCGAATCCAATTCCCGCCCTCGTCGCATTTCAGATGACTCCGCCGATTATGAAGCCTGACCTTCGACCTTCGACCTTTGACTGGGTTAAGATGAAGAATGTTCAGAAGATTCATCGTGGGTTGTACGCGATTGGGCTTGGCCCTCTCATCGGGAGGATCATTCTCCTTTTGACCACCACAGGCCGAAGGTCAGGAAAGAAGCGGGTGACTCCTCTGCAATATGAAAAAATCGGCGCGGATTATTATCTCGGTGCGGCGCGTGGAGTCAATGCAGATTGGGTTCGCAACATCCAAATCAATCCGCAGGTTGAGATTCGCGTGGGTGCGAAACATTTTCAAGGTATCGCTGAAATTATTACCAACCCGTCAAAGTTTGCAGATTTTATGGAAGTGCGGCTCGCAAGGCATCCGCGCATGATCGGCTTGATTATGGAAAAAGCGCACGGATTGCCCAAACGTCCGAGCCGCGCACAATTGGAAGAATTGGCAAAGAACGAGGCGTTCGTGATCGTCCACCCAAATTAGCGGGTTGAAGGTCAAAAGTCAAAGGTCAGAGAGTTTTGACCTTCGACCTTTGACTTTTGACTCAGTTTGAATTGATGGGAATTATTATGACTGATTATTTAGTAAATGCAACGGGTCTAAAAAAATCCTTCGGCGCAACCTGCGCTGTGGATGATGTATCCCTGCGAATAAAAGCGGGCGAAATTTATGGGCTGGTCGGCTCAGACGGCGCAGGCAAAACCACCACCATGCGTTTACTGGTCGGTGCGCTTTTGCAGGATGCAGGCGAAGTCAGCGTGTGCGGCTATGACATTCTAAAACAAAGCGAACAAGCACGCTCGCAGATCGGCTATCTCTCGCAACGCTTTTCCATGTACGAAGACCTGACTGTGCTGGAAAACATCCGCTTCTTCGCCGAGATACGCGGACTCTCTGCCACCGAATGGCTGCCGCGTTCGATGGAAATTCTCGAATTCGTTGGCTTGGGTAAATTTGTAGATCGCCGCGCAGGGCAACTCTCAGGCGGCATGAAGCAAAAACTCGGCTTAGCCTCCGCGCTGGTCACACGTCCGCGGCTGTTGCTGCTCGACGAACCCACCACCGGCGTTGACCCCGTCACTCGTCAGGACTTTTGGCAACTCGTCATCAAACTCGTTTCGCAACCCCTCTCCCCAACCCCTCTCCCTCAGGGAGAGGGGCAAGGGGTGAGGGAGCAATCCGAAGGCGTATCGGTGCTCATCTCAACCCCCTACATGGATGAAGCCTCGCGCTGTCATCGTGTTGGATTTATGAAAGCGGGCAAGATCATCGCCGAAGACACGCCGTCCAATTTGCGCGCGCGGCTTAATGGGCGCGTCCTCGAATTGCGCGGAAGTCCCATCAACGTCCTTCGCCACGTGGCGCATCAGGATGAAGATGTGGAAGATGTCGCCGCCTTTGGCGACAAACTGCACGTCCGCATTCGCGCAGATAAATCTGACTTAATTATTAATCGCCTGCCAGATGAGATCAAAGCCGCGGGCGGAACGATCACAAATTTGCGCGTCATCCCGCCCGCGCTGGAAGATGTCTTTATCGCATTATCGGAGTCGAGCCATGACTGAGCCAGTGATCGTTGTCGAAAATCTCACGCGCCTCTTTGGCAATTTCGTCGCCGTGGATCACATCAACTTTGAAGTACAAGCCGGCGAAGTCATCGGCTATCTCGGACCCAACGGCTCGGGCAAAACCACCACCATCCGCATGTTGCTCGGCTTGCTAAAACCCAGCGACGGCAAAGCCACCGTCCTCGGTTACGACGTTTTCAAACAAAGCGAAGAGATTCGCGCCCGCGTCGGGTACATGTCACAAAAGTTTGCAATTTATGATGACCTGACGACTCTCGAAAATTTGACGTTCTACGGCGGCGTGTATGGGATTAATGACAAAGCCCGCATTCAACACACCCTTGAGCTGGTCGGTCTTAAAGGGCATGAGAATACCCTGACGAGTTCCCTCTCTACCGGTTGGCGGCAGAGACTCTCACTTGGCATTGCGCTGGTTCACGAACCCAAATTATTATTTCTCGACGAACCCACCTCAGGCGTAGACCCAACCGCCCGCCGCGCTTTTTGGGATCTGATCTATCAACTGGCAGAAGGCGGCGTGACCATTCTAGTCACCACGCATTATATGGATGAAGCCGAATACTGCGAGCGTGTAGCCGTAATGCGCGACGGAAAGTTGCTGGCGATGGATACGCCAACAAAGTTGAAAGAATCAATTATCACAGGTGATGTCTGGGAAGTGTACGCGCATCCGCTGGAGAGGGGCTTGGAAATTCTCGCCGCGATGGAAGGCGTGGAACGTGTCGGGTTGGCGGGTGACCATTTACGAGTCATCAGCAAACGGGTGGATAAAGATGCGATGCAAAGCCTATTAAGCAGGGAAAGTATCAGCGTGGAAAAAATCGAAAGAGGCGAACCCACTCTGGAGGATGTCTTCCTGTCGCTGGCTCGGTAAATAAAATATGTCATTGCGAGGAGCGCTCTTGCTCTTAGCGACGAAGCAATCTCCAATCAAGTAGGAGATTGCTTCGTCGGAAAGAACATCCTCCTCGCAATGACATGGCATTTATTGCTCTGGCGTAACGATTGCCATGATGAGATAGGCGATTCCAATTCCAGGACCAGCAAGGAAGAGACCCAGTACAAATAACAGGCGCACAACAGTGGGGTCAATGTTGAGATAATCTGCGAGACCTGCGCACACGCCCGCGATCATGCGGTTGGATTTACTTCGGGTGAGGCTTTTGATGTCGTTCATTTTTTTCTCCTTTCGTTTGTCTATTTGTTTTACGCAGGTAAACGAAAAGAGTTGCAAACTATAAATCGCCAAGCGGCATGGGGTAGGGGAGAATAAGTTCTGCTGGCAAAATCTCGAAACTACTTTGGAATTTTTGGATGTCTGTGTGTTTTAGTTTTTTAACAACCAATAACGTGGCTGCGACCGTATCTTCCACGATTTTCGACATGGTGGTTTCGTTGAGGTAGGGGTATTTTCTTTCGATAAAAAATTCAGGGTCTGGTTCACCGTAAAATTTGCGAATGTGATCGTATTGTTGGTGCAGGGCTTTTTCATTGACGAAAGGCAAATAGGATGGCGGGCTTGGGGTTTTATGAATGACCTGCCAAAATAAATTTTTAGGATGTGCGCGGTTATAAAGTTGGTCAAGACCGTACCAATCGTCTTTGATATATCCCCAGGCTTTCAAATTATCTTGAGCGATTATTTCGTGAAATGCTTTTTTCGTTGTGGAGCCAAGGTATTTCACCCATAAAACGTCACAGATCAAATGTGTGAAATAGCCGAAGCGAAAACTGTATTGTTGAATATCATCCTGCGGATTTATGTTTGCAATATATTCGCGATAGTACACAAGGTCGCGGATCATATCCTCGCCTTCGCCTTTGTACAGGAAGTGTGTCACTTCCTTGGGCGGGTCGAACTCTGTCCAGGTTTCATTGGGGATACCCGAATCAGGCGCGAGATTTCCGAACGCGAATAAAGTTTTATCCAATTCGGGGAAGTACGGGAGAAGCTTTTCTGCGATACGCAGGTGACAGATCCATGTGCCCATAGTTATTCCTTATGAAAAACCTAAGTTATGGGTTTTCCTGCTGCTGCATAACTTTCTGGAATGCCCTGAGCAATGTGCCGCGTTGTTCGTAGCCGGTCTCGCTCAAATCAGCCAATGCCAAAAATAATTTTTCGCGGCAGCGGCTGAGCAGTCCACCAGCCAAACGCGCCAGCGATTCTGTTTCCGAGTTGACTTCGTCGGCGTCCATCCACATGCGGCCAGATTCCCAGTGGCGCGATAAAACGTAAGGCTGAGTCAGCGGCTGCAAAAGGCGCTGCACCCATCCGCTGGAGCCGGGGTCAAGCCAGAATTGCACCGCCACGGGATGGTTCATCATTAGGAAGGTATGCGCGGGCGCGACCAAGACCGTCTCTTTATTTTCTGTGCGCCACGATTCCAAATATTGCGCGGCGATCACGCCGTCTTCGAGCATGGCAATGTATTCCCGTCCGAGGTCGAAGGACTCAAAACCGGTCAGGTCTAACGGCTCCATGGCATAGCGAAACTTTTTGATGGATTCGATCAGGCTGGATGCAATGCGGACTGAGTCCATGTTGCGATGGAATCCATATTCAGGCTGAGAAAGCACCTCACCGAAAAGTTTGCGTAAAAAGAAATCAAACGGCTGTGGCGTTGTTTCGCGGTAGTCGTTGATCCAGTTGCGCAGGTTTGTATATTTTTCGCCGAGCAGGTAGGTGATGCGTTCCTGCATATCGGGCTTGATCTCGTCGAAGGTTGAAAGCCGCAGGTCTTTTTGATGATAAATAATTTCGGTTAATAACTGCGCGCGGATCAGGTCGGTGTCGAGCGCGAACATCAGGGCGTGGGTCATGTCAAATTTTGAGGGATGCACATTCCAATGCGGATGCGCCAATGCCGCAAGCGTCAGCAATGTTTTGCTGGCGGGTTCATCACGCAGGGAGCGCGATGGGCGATGCGAGCGCCACGGAATATTTGCCGCTTCCAATCGATTCGTAATCGAGAAGCGCAGCGCGTCTGAAAGGAAGGGCGCGAGCACCACGATCTCAGATGGGGGAATGCCATTGTCTTCGATCAGTGACTTAATTCTGCCGACAATCACATCCAGCATTTCGGGGTAATAATGCGCCAGAATAAATTCGAGCGTGTTATCTGTATTTATATTTTCAGGTTCGCGGTGTGTGATCGCCGAAACCAGCATGTCGGAAAGTTGGATGATGTTTTCAGATGAGACGAAGCTCTCTGTGAATTCGATCTGTTCGTCACATGCCGCGCTCAGGGCGTAGCCGGTAATTGCATCGCCTCCGAGGAAGTAGCGATACCCTGCTTCAGTGTCGTAGATCAGGAGCGCAGAGTCGAAATCCGCGAGCCATGCGTTGATGATGTCGTGCGAGCGCGGACCGTCTTCTTCCACGTTGTCATAAATGAGGTGGTGGTAGGTGCGCTTGAGATAATTTTGCACTGGCTCCTGCGGCCAGAGGATGTTCGAGAAAATTTCAACTTGCAATGAAAAATCGAGCAAGTTGTGGTCAAGGCAATACTGGCGGAAAAGCGTGGCGCAATCCTGCGCATCCTGATAAATGCGGCGCTGCACAGGGTCGCCGAACCAGGCCGCGTCCATGCGTGAGCCGATCTCGGTGTATGGAAAGCCAACGACTGCGGATTTATTCAAGTTGTCGATGATCTGCGAATACAGGCGGTTGCGGTCAATGGTCAGCGACTGAAAATATCCCTGCTCCAACAACGGGCGCACGAGGAACGCCATGTAATACTGCGCGGTTTCCAGTGTGAGAAAAACAGGCGGCTGGCCTGGATTTTTGAATCCCGCCGCTTCCGCCGCCATCGGCCAGAACAAGTCGCACATGCGCTGGGCAAGTCCGCCGATCGTAGCGGATGTGACTTCGCCGCCCGCCTGCCGCTCGGGGCTGTAAAGCAGTTCGAGATACGGCTCCTGCATGGTTCGCTGTGGGGTGAGCATGAGGATGGAATCTGCGGGGACGCCTTGCGCAAGCAGGTAGCGCATCCTTTCCACGCCGACAGTTGTTTTGCCCGTGCCGGCGCGGCCCAAGACGAAGAGTCGAATGTCGAGGGGAGATTCAATGACTTGACGCTGAAGCAGGCTGAGGTTGGTCATGAAGCGAAGGGTACAGGATGGCGGATGATTTGTCAACAGAATGAAAGTTGAATCGACATATCCGTCATGCTATACTTTTTAAAATTTTCACAACCGGAGTTGGTAATGAAAAAATCGCTCTATCGAAATTCTCTTGTTTTATTTTTTGGGGTTATATCTTTGTTCCTTCTGGCTTTCACACCTTTTTTTAATTCGCGTGAAAAGACTGATGACCCTGCAAAAGCGAAGTCTGCTGCGCCAGATGTGTATCTTATGGATATTACTGTCCTTAATATTTCAGATATTGACTTGAATGCGGGGACATACATGGTAGATATGTTTATTAGTTTTGTCTGCAAGGATGCGCCCTGCAAAAATGAGCCGAATTGGGATGTGATGAATGCCACCGAAGATATTGATCCCGTTGATCAGGGCACGTCTATTCCGTTTACTTCCTATGATTATCGGCTCAAGTCCACGTTGATCGGTCAGGTGGATTACACGTTTTATCCGTTTGACTATCTTTATATCGAAATGTTCATTGAAGATAAAGTGCTTGCAAACGATCAGATAACTTATCAACTGGCTTCCCTGCATGTGGATGAGATGCTTTTCAATCCTTCCGGCTGGTACTACAAGCCGGAGCAAAATGGGTCAGAGGTGGCGGCTGTTTCATATCAGCAGGATGCGGCGAAATATGACCGCGTTGATGTTTGGATGTTCCTGGAGCGCGACCGCTTCGGCGCATTTATGAAGACGATTTTCGCGGCGTTGGTGATCGTTCTGGTCGGGATGCTTTCCTATCTGCTGCGGGTTGAAGATGCAAAAGAACGCCTCGCGCTGACATCGTCCACACTGGTGGCGATTGTGCTGTATCACATTTCACTGGTGGCAAGTGTGCCCGCCACGGGCTACCTCACTTTTGTGGATAAGTTCATGGTCGCAACTTACGTGGTGATTTTTCTCTCGCTGGTGGTTTCGGTGTTGCTGATGGTTTTTGTAAACAATGAGCAGAATGATAAAGCGGAGAAACTCCACCTGCGGACGCGTTGGACGATTCCTGCCCTGTGGTTACTTTTGATGGCTTACGTGTATATTTTTGAGTTGGTTATCCCCTACAATAAATTGTTGTTGCTTGGCGGCGGCGGATAGTAAATAGATATTATCCGAAACAATCCACAGATTATACAGATTTCACAGATTGGAAATTTTGTAACTACTTAGACCAGCCACACCCTCAATTATGTCGCTGCGAGGCGCTCTTGTTCTTAGCCGAAGCAGTCTCCTAAAGATATGAGATTGCTTCGGCGGAAAGAGCAAATACCCGCCTCGCAACGACATGACTGAGCAGTTATAAATTTTTAGCAGAAAAATCTGCGTGAATCGGTGCAATCTGTGGATAAAAACAAAAGTCTAATATTCAAAAAAGAGGCGGCTTGCAAGCCGCCTCTTTTTATTTCAAATGTTTGGCAAAGAATTTTTTCACCCGTTCCCACGCATCTTTGGATGCTTCGGGAATGTAAACGCTGGGATCGCTGTCACGGAAGAAGGCGTGACCTGAATTCGGGTACATGATGACCTCATGCTCCACACCGACTTCATCGAGCAGTTTGTCAAACTCATCAACTGTCCCGGCTGGGATGGAGACATCAGCGTCGCCGAATAACCCAAGCACAGGGGCTTTGAGATTTGCGCGTAGTTGATCGAAGATGGTTTGCATCCCGCCGCCATAAAATGTGCAGATGGCATCCACGGGGCGGCTCAAGCCGAGGCTGAGTGACATGCGTCCGCCGAAGCAGAAGCCGACGCTGCCAATTTTTCCGCTGCAATCAGGGTCAGCCTTGAGCGCATCAAAAAGGGATTGCAAGTCAAGATACGCGTTCGGCGCATACTTTTGTACGAGTTTCATCGCGGTATCACCGTCGCCAAGTTGCGCGAGTTCACCGTGATAAAGATCGGGCGCGAAAGCCAGATAGCCTTCCTGCGCGAAACGATCTGCGATGGATTTGGTTTGGGCATCCAATCCCCACCATTCCTGGATGACGATCACTGCGGGCCAGGGACCAAGTCCGCTGGGTTTTGCGAGATGTCCTTTAACAGAACCGAGTTGAATTAATTCGCTCATTTTTTGTCCTTTATCCAGCTAAAACTATTGTAGGCTATGGGCGGCTTTGCCACTGGTCGTTGGCGCCAATGACTTATTCAGTATACGTGATGAAATGTTTTGCCAACAAGGTTGTTTTTGGAAATGAAGTGTTGTATATTTGACCCGCCTTGCAAAACAAATATCCCCAACTCAATTAACAGGAGATTTCCCATGCCCGCACCGATCAGAGCTACAGCAAAAGCAGGCGCCATGCCCGCCAAATCAGTTTCCTTTGTCAAGTTTTCTGACAAGCTAACTGATTCGATCACGGATATTACCAAGATCATTGATCAAAACAAAGAGATGATCGATTCGATTCAGGAGATTGCCATTGAGCTTACCAGTTCCATCGGCTCACTTCACACACTCACAGTGAAATATGCCCGCACTGCAAATCAAATTTTAGACGTCCTGCTTCCCATCCTCAAGAACCTGCCCATCATCCCTAAAAACGCGATGGCTTTGCTTGTCAACCTTGAAAGCATTACCCAAAAGATCATTGACAACGAAGTATCCACTTCCAAGACCATCACAGATGTACGCTCAGGGCTTAACACCGGCGATGTCAATAAGATTAAGGGACATGCCGATCAGCTTAAGTCCGTGACGAAGACTCTCACAGACATGATTCCGAAGTAAAACCTGGCGCATCTTTTCCTAATCCGCCAACTGATCTGCCGCCTTTGGCATTTTACGCCGCTTTGGACACGAACCATGTCATTGCGAGGGCGCTCTTGTGCTTTGCCCGAAGCAATCCGCAGTACGGTAAAGAGATTGCTTCGGCGGAAGAGCGCCGCCTCGCAATGACATCGAGTTTGCCAAAAAATGTTGACAGGTGTGCCTTCCCGCATGTATAATACCGTCCGCTAAATAACCCAGCTTCCCCACGGTTCGGCGTAGAGTGTAAGTTCTCCGCAGGGTACGCGGCGAAGTGATGACTGGAGAAAATAATGAGAATTGCAATCGTCGAAAGTGGCGGCAAGCAGTATCGTGTCGCCGAAGGTTCCACCATTGATGTGGACCGCCTCGCCTTTGAAGTAGGTAAAAAGTTTGACTTCGAACGTGTTCTGCTCATGGCAGACGATGACGTCATAATGGTCGGTACTCCCACCGTCAGCGAGATTACAGTCTCTGCTACAGTGGTGGATCATGTAAAAGGCCCCAAGGTTATCTCTTTCAAATATCGCCCCAAGAAACGCATCCGTGTGAAGGGTGGCCATCGCCATTTCTACACCCGCTTGATGATCGATTTCATTGGCAAGCCCGGCGAAGAGCGTAAGGTTGAGCCCAAGAATGAACCCGTCGTTGTAGCCGAAGTTGAAAATGTTGAGGCGGCGGAAGAACCCAAGGTCGAGAAGCAGAAAAAGGCTTCGACGAAGGATGCGGTCAAGAAATCCGCAACAACCAAACCAGCAACCAAGTCTTCGACAACCAAGAAGACTGACGAGAAGTAAAGTGAGAGGTAGAAATGGCGCATAAAACTGGAGGCGGATCAACCCGCAACGGTCGTGACAGTAACTCCCAACGCTTGGGTGTAAAACGTTACGCCGGTCAATTTGTCCTTTCTGGCAATATTCTTGTTCGCCAACGCGGCACCAAGATCAAGCCAGGCCTTAACGTATTAGTTGGTAAAGACGATACCTTGTTTGCTGTTGCAGATGGGGTCGTGATGTTTGACGTGGTACACGGACGCAAGCGCGTAAATATCGTCCCTGTTGTTGAGGTAGCAGTAGCATGAAAGCAGAAATCCACCCTAAAGTTTATGATGCGCAAGTCACCTGTGCTTCCTGTGGAAAAACGTGGGTAACCACTTCCACCAAGAAAGAATTGCGCATTGACGTGTGCTCGAATTGCCATCCGTTCTTCACCGGCGAATCTGCCCGCATCATGGATATCGAAGGTCAGGTGGATCGCTTCTACAAGAAGCTCTCTGCCCGCCAGACGTATGTGGAACAGCAGAAGGTCAAGGAAGAATCTGCCAGTTCCCCCGATCGCTCAGTTGATGATCTTGAGCTTTCTCCCCGCGCAACGGATGCACTCAAGAAAGCCGGTATTTTGAGCATTGGTCAGATCCTTGCCAAACTTGGCGAAGGCAATGCCGCCATGTTGGAAATCGCTGGTTTTGGACAGTCTTCTCTGACTGCTTCCAAGAAGAAACTGCGTGCTTTGGGTTTTGAAGTTCCCGAAGTTCCCGATGCTCCCAAGCCCCCCAAGGCTCCCAAAGTAGCCGCGGAATCATCCGAAGCTGCTGAAGCTCCCGAAGCCGAAGCAAGCGAGTAGGATTTACCCTACAAGTACTTTGTCAGGTAAAGATTTCTCAGGTAAACTAGACAGGCAGATGCAAAAGCATCTGCCTGTTTTATATTTCTTTCGGGAGCAACTATGCGTCATACACACGGTTCCATTGAAGTTGTTTGCGGTTCGATGTTTAGCGGCAAGACCGACGAGTTGATTCGTCGCCTGATCCGCGCCACCATTGCGAAGCAAAAAGTGCAGGTATTCAAGCCAGCCATTGATATTCGATATGCGGTTGAGAAAGTCGCCTCTCACACAGGCTCCACCTTTGACGCGATCCCCGTTGAAAAAGCCGCGGAGATTCGCTCCAAACTGGATAAAGATACAACCGTTGTGGGTATTGATGAAGCCCAATTTTTTGATGCCGAAGTTGTAACCATTGCCCAGGAATTGGCGGCGCGCGGCGTGCGTGTGCTCGTAGCGGGCTTGGATACAGACTTCCGCGGCGAACCGTTTGGCTCAATGCCCGTGCTCATGTCTGAAGCAGAGGATGTCACAAAACTTCATGCCATTTGCATGGTCTGCGGTGATGACGCCTCGCGTACGCAAAGGTTGGTCAATGGCAGTCCCGCTCGTTATGATGACCCCGTTGTGATCGTCGGCGCATCTGAGTTGTACGAAGCGCGCTGCCGACTGCATCACGAAGTACCAAGGTAGGGAGTAGGGAATAGTTCTTGATTGACTGACGGTCAATTTCTCAACCTGCTGACCTTTCAACCTGCTAACCTCTCAACCCAAGGAACTAAAACATGCAAAATTACGAAGATGTACTTGCTGAAATATTAATAGACTCAGAAACCCTGCAAGCCCGCGTGAAAGAACTCGGCGCACAAATTAGTTTGGATTATCCCGACGGCGACCTTTTGTTGATCTGCATCTTGCGCGGGGGCGTGCCGTTCATGGTTGATCTCAGCCGCAGCATCACCTCGCCGCACAAAATGGATTTCATGGCGGTCTCATCCTACGGCGCGGGCGTACGCGAATCAACTGGTTCTGCGCGGGTGACGCTCGACCTGCAAATGGACATTCGCGGTCAGCAGGTGCTTCTTGTGGAAGATATTGTGGACAGCGGACACACCATCTCGTCCGTGTTGAACATGCTCAAGACCCGCAACCCAAAATCGTTAAAAGTCTGCGCGCTGTTGGACAAACCCGAACGCCGCGAAGCGCATGTCCCCGTGGATTATCTCGGATTCACCATCCCCAATAAATTTGTCTTTGGCTACGGACTCGACCTCGACGAATACCATCGCAATTTAACCTTTGTCGGTGTTGTGGATTTGAATAAATACAAACCATCTGCTTGATTTGTAATTGAAATGACTGACGGATTATCTCAGCGTTCACCCTACGCAGGCCGCTGGGTGGCCCGCGTGCGCGGAAAGATCGTCGCGCAAGGCGACACCCCCGAGCAAGCCCTGCGCGCCTCGCAACAAAGCCGTCACAAAGAAAGACCAGAGATCATCTTCATGCTTTCACTTCCCCCTTTGATAAAAAGAATTTTGGATATTTTGCCCGCCGACCAGCAGATTTACCTCGTCGGCGGCGCAGTGCGTGACTTGTTACTTTCGCGCCCTTCTCCCGACCTGGATTTTGCTCTGCCTGCGAAGGGCATTTCCCTCGCCCGAACAGTTGCCAACGCCCTCCACGCAGACTTCATTCCTTTGGATGAAGAACGCGACACAGGTCGAGTCATCTTCACCGACGAAGATGGCACACGTATCTTTCTTGATTTCGCCGTCTATCGCGGCGCAGATTTGATCGAAGATCTGCGCGCGAGAGATTTCACCATCAACGCCATCGCATACAACCTGCGTGACGAAACCATCATTGACCCAACCGAAGGCGGCAAGGATTTACGCGCAAAAACCATTCGCGCCTGTTCGCCAACATCTTTAGCTGATGACCCCGTCCGCATTTTGCGTGCCATTCGTCAAGCTGCCGCGTTTGATCTTCACATCGAAAAAAATACCCGCGAACTGATGAAGCAGTCCGCAGATCAACTGGGGCGCATCTCGCCTGAACGATTGCGCGATGAAGTCTTCAAAATCCTCAAAGGACCAAAGCCCCATGCGTGTATCCGCGCACTCGAAATGCTCGGCGTGCTTCCATATCTCCTGCCTGAGTTGGTCGCCATGAAAGGAGTGGAACAGTCCGAGCCACACATGCACGATGTCTGGACTCACACACTTGCGGTGCTCGATTATCTCGACCAGGCCATCTCCGCTTTGCGCGTAGGATACGATGCCGAAAAAACAAATGACATGTTCACAGGTTTGCTTGGCTTGCGGCTTGGACGTTACCGCGAACAAATTGCAAAACACTTTGCCGAACCGCTCAACGTTGATCGTTCCTTGCGTTCATTGCTTTTCTTCGCCGCCTTATATCATGATGTCAGCAAGCCCGAAACCAAAACAGTTGAAGAATCGGGGCGCACCCGCTTTTTCGATCACGATGTTCAAGGCGCAGAGGTTGCCGCCGAACGGTTGCGCTCCTTCAACGTCAGCAACGACGAAGTGGAGCGTACGCAGGCGATCATCAAAAATCACATGCGGATCCATTTCTTCGCAGACCGTCTTCAAAAAGAAAAACAATCTCCATCGCGCAAAGCCATTTATCGCTTCTTTCGAGACAGCGGCAAAGCCGGCATTGACCTCGTTCTGCTCGGCTTGGCAGATTTACGCGCCACCCGTGCCCACGCCTTGACCATCGAAACATGGAACGTGTATCTTGATGTTGCACGCATCCTGCTGGAGAATTATTTTGAAAAGCCCGAAGAAGCCATCTCCCCGCCGCGTTTGTTGGACGGCAATACCTTGATGAAAGAATTGGGCATCAAGCCAGGTCCCACCGTCGGGCAGTTGTTGGAATCCATCCGCGAGAATCAGGCGGCGGGTAAAATCGAAACCATTGAGCAAGCGCTGGCATTTGCCCGTGAGGAATTGACGAAACTCTCTTAATTCTGGAGTCCAGCGGCTTGCCGCTGATGCATCGGACAGCACCCACAGGGCAAGTGAGCTGTCCGACTCCAAAGTAAATAAAGGTGAAATATGAATTATGTTTTCTTCGATCTCGAAACTCAAAACCTCTTTGAAGACGTTGGCGGGCATGACAATATTGCCCAACTAAAAGTCGCCTGCGGCGTGACATGGTCAACGCAAAGTAATGACTTTGCCGTGTATTGGGAGAAGGATATTCCCGCATTGCTCCAGGAGTTGAAATCTGCAACCAAGGTGATCGGGTTTAATCTCAAAGGATTTGATTATCGCGTCCTGCAACCTTACGCACCTGATGTACGCTTCGCCGCCATTCCCACCCTTGACCTGCTCCTCGACCTTCAGCAGATTCTAGGCTTTCGCCTCAGCCTCGATACCATTGCCAGCGCCAGCCTCGGCGCAACCAAAACCGCAGACGGCATAAAGTCCGTTGAATGGTTCCGTGCCGGTGAGTTGGACAAAGTCGCCGAATACTGCAAAGCCGATGTAGACATCACCCGTCGCGTTTTTGAATTTGGGCGCGATAACGGTTATATTTTTTACAAATCAAAACTGGGTAGTAAGTTAAAGGTCAATGTAAAGTGGAAGTGAAGGAAAAGGATGAGGGATGAATGATGAAGGATGAAAAAAAAATTAAAACCCTGAAAGGGTGGAATGATTATAGAACGCGACAAATAATTTTCCCAACCCCGAAGGGGTGTCATGACTTTATTGTGCAAAAGGATAAGCAATGAAAAAAATTCAAACCAATAATATAACCCTGGCTTATGAACGGATTGGAGAGGGTACGCCGTTGATGTTGATTCACGGCTATCCGCTGGATCACACGATCTGGAACGAAGTCGCTTCTTTACTTGAAAATGACTTTGACCTCATCCTGCCAGACCTGCGCGGATTTGGTCAATCCACTACTGTGGAAACTCCATACATCATGTCAGATATGGCAGATGATCTTGCAGGTCTGCTTGACCATTTGAAAATTGAGAAAGTTGCGCTTGCAGGTCACTCAATGGGCGGATATGTCGCCCTGGCTTTTGCGAAGAAATATTCGCAGCGGGTGAGCGGACTGGGTTTGGTTTCCTCTCAAGCCGCCGCGGATTCCCCCGAGGGTAAAGATCGCCGTTATCAAACTGCCGCTGATATTGCTCAAAAAGGCGTTGGCATTGTTGCCGACGCGATGCCCCCAAAACTTTCGGCAGATGTGCGTGTGCAGGTATTTGCGCGCGCTTTGATCGAGCAACAAAGTCCATCCGCTGTGATGGGCGCGCTCAAGGCCATGGCTGAACGCGAAGATTTAATGTCCTATATTTCCTCCGCAACCTTTCCTGTCACACTTATTCATGGCAATGAAGATGTGTTAATTCCCATTGAACGCGCTCAAGAAATTAAAGCGGTATTGCCATCCGCAGGATTTGTAGAGTTGCAGGGTGCTGGTCACATGCCTATGATGGAATTCGCAAAAGAAGTCGCAGAAGGGTTGAAGTTTTTTGCCAACTAATTTTTTGATGGAGATCATAGCCCTGTAGGATTTCTCGTAAATTAAAATAAATACCCGCCACTATTGGCGGGTATTTTCTTTTGAAACAGAAACAGGTAAAAGGTTAAGAGGGAAGCGGCTGTGTATTACGGGATATGGAATTAATTTTTTTTAAGCTTGCTCTATCCAATGCGCCCGTCTGTCTGACCATTTTCCTGATGTGTGCCACAAGCACACTACTCGGCACGGGCTTGACGAGGAAATCATCTGCGCCTGTGTCCAAAACGCTGGCTACCATGCTCGGGTCGTTGATGGCAGAAAGGATTAGGATGGGCACATTGCTAAACGCGCGAATTGCTTTACTTACCTGCCATCCGTCCAGGTCCGGCATCATCAGGTCAAGAAGCACAACGTTGGGATTTTTTTCCTCGACCAATTTAACGCCCTCTGCGCCGCTGTTGGTCGTAATCACATCAAAACCATGCGTTTTGAGCAACATGCTCATTAGCTCCGTGATTGCCAGATCATCGTCGATTACAAGTATTTTTGTTGGCATAATTTTTTTCCGTTCGCTCATTATGCCTGATTTATATAGGAATTTACTTTGCAATGTATTTACAGATTGAATTATGATTATCTCGTGAGTTTTGTCAGTTGTGAAATTTCTCTTTTTTGGTAAAATATTTCACGAACGATTGAAATATTGACTAAGGACTTCGGAAAGTTTTTGTGGATTGAAAAAATACGCAAGGTTTTTTAGTGGGGTTTCCGAGGTTTTCAAATTTTATGTTTGCAGGAGATTAATAAAATGAAGAAATGGGTCTATCTATTCAACGAAGTTAAAGAAGTTGAAAAACTTGCCGGCGGTTCTTGGGATAACGTGAAGTCCATTGTAGGCGGCAAGGGTGCGGGATTAATGGACATGACACGCGCAGGCGTGCCTGTGCCTCCGTTCTTTACGGTCACAACTGAAGCCTGTAACGCATATCAGGACGGTGGCGCGAAGTTCCCCGCTGGTATGTGGGATCAGGAATTGAAGGCGCTCAAAGTGATCGAAAAGGCGACTGGCAAAAAATTCGGCAATGCCAAGAATCCGCTTTTGGTTTCATGCCGATCTGGCGCCAAGTTCTCCATGCCTGGCATGATGAACACGATCCTTAACCTCGGTTTGACTGATGTCGTGGTCGAAGGCATGATCGCTGCGACAGGCAATGCTCGTTTTGCCTACGATTCATACCGCCGCCTGATTGAGATGTTCGGCACAGTCGTAATGGATGTTGCTGACGAAGCATTTGAACATCCACTGCATGAGTACAAGAACGAGAAGGGCTATAAACTCGATACCGAAATGACCGCCGAAGATTGGCAGGCAGTCGTTGGAATGTACAAGGCAGCCTATAAAAAAGAAACAGGCGAAGATTTCCCACAAGACCCATACAAACAACTTTCATTAGCCACCGAAGCTGTCTTCCGTTCATGGAACGGCAAGCGCGCTATTGACTATCGCAGAAAAGAAGGCATTTCCAACACATTGGGAACCGCCGTCAACATTTGTACAATGGTCTTCGGCAACATGGGCGATGACTGCGCGACAGGCGTGGCGTTCACACGCAACCCCTCCACTGGCGATCACATGATGATGGGCGAATACCTCATCAACGCCCAGGGCGAAGATGTGGTGGCGGGTATCCGCAATGCTGACCAGATCCAGGATCTCGTCAACCAGATGCCCAAAGCCTACAAGCAGTTCATGGCGATTACAGCCAAACTCGAAAAACATTACTACGATATGCAGGACGTGGAATTCACCATCGAGCGTGGTACGTTGTGGATGCTCCAGACCCGTATCGGCAAGCGCACCGCCAAAGCCGCCGTCAAAATGGCTGTGGATATGGCGAATGAAAAACTCATCTCCCGCGAAGAAGCCGTCAAACGTGTAACTCCCGATCAGGTGGATGCCCTACTTCACCCGCAATATGATGCCGCTTCGATGGATCAGGCTGAGAAGGAAGGCAAGTTCCTTGCCAAGGGTGTCAATGCCTCTCCTGGCGCCGCTGTGGGTCAAATCTACTTCGATGCAGATATGACAGAGAAGATGGCGAAGGAAGCTGGACAGAAAACCATCATGGTTCGCCCCTTCACCAAGCCCGATGATGTTCATGGCATGATCGCCTCTCAAGGCGTGCTGACCAGCGAAGGCGGAGCGACCTCTCACGCCGCAGTCGTGGCGCGTCAGTTCGGTATCCCGTGCGTGGTCGGCGCATCCGTCATCAAGATCGATCTCGAAAAACGTGAAATGCAAGTCGGCGAAATTATCGTCAAGGAAGGCGAGTGGATTTCGGTGGACGGCACAACGGGCAAAGTGTTCGTTGGTCAGATCCCCATGACCACACCTTCTCTCGAAGAACAAACCGAATTGATGACCCTGCTCAAATGGGCAGATGAAATTTCCGCCCGCAAGGGAATCCGCGTGGACTCAAACGGCAACCCGATGCGTGGTTTGCAAGTTTGGGCAAATGCCGATTATCCAAAGGATGCCCAGCGCGCCCGCTCTTACGGCGCCGTAGGTATCGGTCTGTGCCGCACCGAGCACATGTTCTTTGAACCCGAGCGCCTGCCCATCGTGCAGGACATGATTCTCTCTGGAACCAGCGCTGGACGCACCGCCGCCCTCAACAAACTTCTGCCCTCTCAGCGCCAGGACTTTGACGGTCTCTTTGAAGCGATGGACGGCTATCCCGTTATCATCCGCTTGATCGACCCACCGCTTCACGAGTTCATGCCCGACGAAGAAAAACTCCTGCGCGAAGTGATTGAAATGCAGGTGAAGGGCGAAACCGAAGGTTTGGCTGCGAAGGAAAGCCTGCTCGAATCCATCAAGGGAATGCACGAATCCAACCCGATGATGGGTCTGCGCGGCGTACGCTTGAGCATTGTCATGCCTGAGATCGTGGAAATGCAAGTCCGTGCGATTATGGAAGCTGCGGCGGATTGCACCCTGCGTGGAATTACTGTCAAGCCCGAAGTGATGATCCCGCTCACGGGAACCGTAAAAGAACTCGAGTGGATTCAGCCGCGCCTTGTGCGCATCGCCACCGCAGTGATGAAAGAAAAGAACATCAAGTTCCAATATAAATTCGGCACCATGATCGAAATTCCACGCGCTGCCGCCACTGCTGGCGAAATCGCTACGAAAGCCGAATTCTTCTCCTTCGGCACCAATGACCTGACCCAGATGACCTACGGCTATTCTCGCGATGATGCCGAACGCAACTTCCTCATCACCTATCAGGAACAGGGCATTCTCGAAACCAACCCCTTCCAGACGATTGACCGCGCTGGCGTGGGCAAGCTGATGCAGATGGCGATCAATGACGGACGCAAGACCCGCCCGAACCTCGAAGTGGGTATTTGCGGCGAACACGGCGGCGATCCCAACTCAGTGGAATGGTGCCATATCATCGGCAACAACTACGTATCCTGTTCTCCGTTCCGCGTGCCGATTGCTCGCCTCGCGGCGGCTCAGGCTGCATTGGCTCATCGCCCAGTTGTCGCGGCTAAGAAAGCCGTTGCGAAGAAGGTTGTAGCCAAGAAAGTTGTCAAGAAAGTAGTTAAGAAAGTAGTTAAGAAAGTTGCGAAGAAGAAGTAAGGCAGTAATCAGTAATCAGTAAAAAGGAAGACCTCCAAGTCACCGACTTGGAGGTCTTTTTGATTTGTTGTGTCACACAAACTTTACAAAAACTTGATTTCCCAACAGCCTGCCGCGTTTGGTCAGCCTGTAAACCTCCGAGGTCTCTAAGACCTCGGAGGTTTTTAATTCAAGTAAACCATTGCGGATGAGTTCCTCAATTTCCTTTGGATAGACATCCAAAAGCCCGCGCCCAAACCGCAACCTGAAATCTGATTCGGCTACCCCGGCATTTGTTAGTCTGAGATTGTTCAGCATGTACTCAGACATGTCGTCTTGCAAAGTTTGTTTGTGCTGATTGACGGTGGCAGGGGATAAAGGGAAAGGATGAATTATGAAGGATGAAGGATGAAGAAGGCGTTCGATATAGGTCTTGATTCTTAGCGCGTTTGAATAGCGGTAGCCGTTTGCATATCCGTGTGCGCCTGCGCCGAAGGCGAGGTAGGGGAGCGAGTGCCAGTATTGGAGGTTGTGGCGGCAAACAAAGGATGAAGGATGAAGGATGAAGGATGAATTTGCATTTACTTCATCCCTCATCCTTTCTCCTTCATCCTTATCCTTCCTCGCCCAGTTCGAAATCTCGTAATGAACATACCCCTTGCTTTCCAAAAACTCCTCGGCGTATTCGTACATTTCGGCGGCGAGATCGGGGTCGGGGAGGGGAAGTAGTCCTTTGGATGACCAGCGTCCAAAGGGTGTGCCGTGTTCGAGGGTGAGGGCGTAGGCTGAGATGTGTTCGGGATTAAGTTCAACGATGCGCGCAAGGGTGGTTTGCCATGTGGATAATGTTTGTTCGGGCAGACCGTAGATCAGATCCAAGTTGAGATTATCGAAGCCTGCTTTTCTGGATGTGGATACGGCTTCGATGACGGTGAAAAAATCGTGGATGCGTTCGAGCATGTGCAGTTCTTCGGTGTTGGCTGATTGCACACCAAAGCTGATGCGGTTGATGCCAGCTTTGCGGATGCCTTCCAATTTTTGCGGAGAGATGGTGCCGGGGTTGGCTTCGATGCTGATTTCCGCGTCAGCGGTAAATGTAAAGGCGGCGCGCAATGCCCGGAGAATAGAATCAAATTGAGGCGCAGAAAGAAGCGAGGGGGTTCCTCCTCCAAAGAAAACAGTGTGGATGGTAACTGGTAATTGGTAATTGGTAATTTGATGCCCGATAAAGTTAACCTCTTTTATAAGCGCGTTTACATACTCTGGAATCAAATCTTCCTGACCGGCGTAGGTGTTGAAGTCGCAGTAGGCGCAGCGGTGTTTGCAGAAGGGGATGTGGAGGTAGATGGAGGTGTTGTTCATGTGAACACAACATCATAAGGGCAAGCGGGGCAGGCAACAAGAGGCAAAATGTAAAAAATATAGGACGCTTTGTAAATTTTTCGCAATGGAGCACAGTGCAGCCGCTTCGCGTGCCGCAACCAAAGGTTGCTCGTGATTTGCGCTGTTCGCGCAAATCCTGCGCCATAATACTATAACTTGCTATTTGACTATTGTTTGTTACTCAAACCTCAGCCGCGAATTTACCCTACGGGCACAATGTCGCTAATTGGCGTGAATTGAACTAAAAATTCCGCAAAAACCTGCGAAACACCGCACTGGCGGGCGGCGCAAGTGTTAGCGGCAAGAAGATTTGTTCATAGCAAGTTATGTGGTACTGCCTTTTTTCCAAATCATTGGGCGGAAATATACATCGTCTCGATGCCCTTCAGGAGAGCGACACACCTG
>CAMCQT010000057.1 GCA_945877125.1 Candidatus Brevifilum fermentans
TTGTTTTGCAATATGCGCTTCGCTATCCCGAACGCGTGTGTGCGCTGGTGTTGGTCAATCCGTTTTATGAGATTCAACAACTGCCGCCCGTGACGCGCTTTCTCTTTCGGAACCAGCTATTAAATACCGCATTTATTGATCGCACACCCTATCGGCTTTTTCGTATTTTTGTGGATCTCACCAATGTTAATTTTTATTCGGGGCATCGTGAACCGCATGTTTTGCCCGACCATATTCGACATCAAACCGCGTTGGATTTTGCGCGCGCCTCTTCTGGAATTTATAACATTCCATACACGCTTCCAAACTTAATCCCAGACCTGCCGCGCATTCAACAGCCGATGCTGCTCCTGTGGGGACTCCGCGACCAAACCCTCGCGCCCGATTCGTTTTTGCGCTTGAAGAATTTACTTCCAAATATTGTGGCTTCGCATACCTTCCCCGCTTGCGGACATGTGCCGCATCAATGCCACCCTGACCAATTTAATCCGCTGGTGATGGAGTTTTTGAAAAACGTCACGCTGAAAGCGTGACCTACAAAATCTGGGGGAGAAAAATTTTGACGAAGCAGATTCAACTTGCAGTTAAGTGCGATGCGGTCTTATATCCAATTGGCTATTGACAATTTATGCAGGTGCGGTTTCGCTTAAAAATCCCAATCTTAAAAAATTGGGCGGTTCAAGATTCATCGTGTAAAATGCCCACACATTAGCCATATATACGGGGATGCAGAGCCGAAACGCCCATATATGGCACTAACATTTGTTCTAAATTGGAGAGCTTTTATGCGTTGCCCCTATTGTAAACACCATGATTCCAAGGTGCTGGATACTTCCCACGACAGCCATGGCGGGATACGTCGCCGCCGCGAGTGTTTGAAGTGCCGACAGCGCTTCAGCAGTTATGAACGTCCGATATTAGCCACCCCGTTGTTGATCAAACAGGATGGCGCGCGTGAAGAATTTGACCGTGAGAAGCTGGCTCGTGGCATTCGAATTTCGTGCGCCAAGCGTCCCGTATCTGCCGCGGATATTGAACGCATGATCGGGCAGGTGGAAACTCAATTGCAGAAACTCGGCAAGGCGGAGGTTTCTTCGCGCGTGGTGGGAGATTTGGTGATGGAAACGTTGAAGGAGGTGGATCAAATTGCGTACATCCGCTATGCGATTGTGTATTTGGGGCTGGATGATTTGCAGTCCATCCGCACCGAAATAGATCAGTTACTCGACGATTAATCAATTACAGGCAAGGATGCCTTCGTTGTTCACGGAGTGTTTGTCTTTGCCTGATTTGTTCAAATAACCAACTTTATAGGAGAGTATCAATGGTTACAAAATCTGCTGAACCGAAAGTAAAAAATGGTCTGCTGCCCACCCCGCCCATGGCAAAGGGATTGCCCAAAGCACAGTTGACCGATAACGCGCGTCAGGTGTTGACGAAGCGTTATGTGCGCCGTGGTGATGATGGCAAGCCTGCCGAAAATGTGGAGGAAATGTTCTGGCGCGTGGCGTATCACGTTGCAAAGGTCGAGGAGGATTGGGGCGGCGACGTTGCGAAACGCACAGTTGAGTATTATCACCTGCTTTCCAGCAAGAAGTTTTTCCCGAACTCTCCTACTTTTACCGGCGCAGGAACTCCGCTGGGTCAGCTTGCCGCGTGTTTTGTGCTCCCGATCTCAGATGACATGGGACGCAAAAGCTCGGGCATTTTCCAAACCTTGCGCGACGCCGCGCTGATTCAGCAGACAGGCGGCGGAAACGGGTTCTCGTTCTCTCGCTTGCGCCCCAAGGATTCGATGGTCAAAACTTCGGCGGGACGTGCAACGGGTCCAGTTGGATTTTTGCGCGTTTACGACCATGCCTTTGGCGAGGTGGCGCAGGGCGGTTCACGCCGCGGCGCGAACATGGGCGTGCTGCGGGTGGATCATCCTGATGTGGAAGAATTCATCGAGTGCAAGACGAATGAAAACCAAATTACGAATTTCAATATCTCGGTCGGCATTACCGATGCATTTATGCGCGCCGTGAAAAATGATGAGGATTGGGAACTGCGCTACCCTGACCTGTCTGAAGTGAAGGAACGAAATTTCGACGGGACGATTGAACAAGCCGAGGCGGCGGGCATCACCATTCAAACTTATAAAAAAGTCCGCGCGCGTGATCTGTTCAATAAGATCGTCAAGCAGGCGCATCACAACGGCGAGCCTGGCATGTTGTTTTTGGATGCCGCCAATCGGGATAACCCCGTGCCGCATTTGTATCCGTTGGAGTCGACAAATCCGTGCGGTGAACAATGGTTGGGACCATACGAAAACTGTTGCCTTGGTTCGGTCAATCTCAACGAGCACTGCGGAGAAAACAACTCTGTAGATTGGGAAACTCTGCGCCAGAGTATTGTGACCGCCACACGCTTCCTCGATGATGTGGTCGAAGCGAATGGATATGTACCGTCTGTGCCGCAGTTGAAGGAAGCCGCGCATAAGGCGCGCCGCATTGGTCTTGGTATTATGGGACTCGCCGACTTGATGTATCACGTGGGTGTGCGCTACGGCTCGAAGGAAGGTCAGGAGTTTGGCGCGCAGATTATGGAATTCGTCCGCTACCATGCGATGACTACCAGCGTGGAACTCGCCGAGGAGCGCGGACCTTTCCCCGCCATCGAAGGCTCAATTTACGACATGGACGACATGAAGTGGGAAGCGCCCAAGTCGCTGGTCAGCTATCAGCATAACTGGAACATGCCCGAGGTTAAGTGGGATGCGGTTGTGGAAGGCATCAAGAAGCATGGAATTAGAAACGCCGCGCAGACCACCGTCGCCCCGACTGGAACCATCGCCACTGTGGCTGGCTGCGAAGGCTATGGCTGTGAACCCGTCTTCGCGCTGGCTTATATTCGGCACGTCAACGATAACGGCAAGGATTTGACTCTCACCTACGCCAGTCCGCGTTTTGATGAGGCGTTGAAAAATCTCGGTCTTGGCGAAGAGAAGCGTCAGGAAATTGTGGAGCGGGTGATGAACGACGGTACCTGCCAGAACATCATCGAGATTCCGCAGGCGGTGCGCGATACGTTCGTGGTCTCGGGGGATATCACCGCTGACGAGCATGTGCTGATGCAGGGCGCGCTCCAGGCGTTTGTGGATAACTCGCTTTCGAAGACCGTCAATTTCCACGAGAACGCGACCGAGGCGGATGTTGCCAAGGTCTACATGATGGCGTGGGAACTTGGCTGCAAGGGCATCACCGTGTACGTGACGGGGTCGCGCGATAAGGTGGTGCTGGAAACCAAAGCCACCGTGGATAAGAAAGCAGCGCCGACTGAGGTATTTGTGGAACGGCGCGCTGCCCCTGCGGAGCAGCCTGTCTTGTGGCACGGAACAAAGAAGTCGCGCCCCAAGGCGTTGACTGGCAAAACGTACAGCATCGAAACACCCGTGGGTAAGGCGTTCATCACCATCAACGAAAACGGCGGAACGCAGCCCTTCGAGGCTTTTGTCAACACTGCCAAGGCTGGCTCTGAAATTGCCGCGGTCTCCGAGGCGATCGGACGCTTGATCTCCTATACTCTGCGCATGGCGTCGCCCATTGCGCCCGTGGACAGAATGCGCGAGATCATCGTGCAGTTGATCGGCATCGGCGGCGGACGTTCGCTCGGCTTCGGCATCAACCGCGTGCGTTCCCTGCCCGACGGCATCGGACAGATACTCGATCAATACCTGAATGAGAAAAATGGAGTGGTCGCCGAGGAAGTGAAACCCAGCGGCAACGGACACGAATCCCATGCCCACACCATGAAGATCGGCGACCTCTGTCCCGAGTGCGGTGAGGCGGCGGTGGTGAATGAGGAAGGCTGTCGCAAGTGCTATGCTTGTGGGTTTTCGGAATGCTAGAAAACCGTTTCAAAGTTGAAAAGTTAGAAGGTTGAAAGTTGAGCGGGCGAGGAAACTTGCCCGTTCTTGTTATGCTATAATGTGTCTACATTTGTAGATATATTATGGAGGTTGAAATGGTAACCGTTGGAATTCGAGAATTAAAACAGCAAGCCAGCGAACTGGTTCGCCTTGTGCGCGAAACTGGCAGTGAAGTACAGGTCACTTATCATGGCGAGATTGTCGCGTTGTTGATTCCTGTGAAACCTGTCCGCAAGGATATTGAAAATGCGTGGGCAAAACTCGATAATCTTGCCGCCGAGATCGGCGCGCGCTGGCCGAAAGGCGTTTCTGCTACAGAAGCGATGACCGAGGCACGGCGATAATGTTCATTGTCGTGGATGCCAGTGTATGGGTGGCGCGGCTGGTTTCGGAGGATGTTTTCCATAAACCCGTGAAGGTGTGGATGTTTGCTCGTCTTGAAGAGGGTGACCAGTTTCTTGCGCCTTCGCTTCTGTTGGCTGAAATTGGAGGAGCGATCAGCCGCCGTACAAGCTCGTCGCTTGGGCTGAAAGCAGTTGAGTATGTGCAAAACCTCCCAGGTTTGCAGTTGGTGGAAATGGAAGATTCTTTGTTGCGCGAAGCGGCTCAATTGGCGGCTGAACTTGGATTGCGTGGAGCAGATTCAACCTATGTCGCAGTTGCGGCGCGGCTTGACCTTCCGTTAATCACACTTGATGTTGACCAAAGAGAAAGAGCAAAGAAGCGCGTTACCGTTTTGAAGATTTGAGGCGACGGTTGCGGTCAAACGCTGTGTTTGCAGATTTTTTGAATTTTAGGAACAAAAGGACATCCCATGAAACAACATCTGGTCAAACCTGAAACGAAAGTAAAACTCTCAAAATGTGATCCCAATGACACGGGCGATTTCAAAGACGGCAAAACAGAGGGACTTGCCCAGCTTGATAAACTTAACGGCAAACTGGAAGAATTGCAGGAATTATTATTTGCCGAACACAAGCACAAAATACTGATCGTCCTGCAAGCCATGGACGCGGGCGGAAAGGATGGCACCATCCGCCGCGTGTTTGACAGCGTCAACCCTGCCGGCGTGCGCGTCGCAAGTTTCAAAGCGCCCACCGCCGAAGAACTCGACCACGATTACCTGTGGCGCATCCACAAGGAAGTGCCAGCCAAAGGCGAAATGGTCATCTTCAACCGCAGTCATTACGAAGACGTGCTGGTTGTGCGCGTGCATAATTATGTTGCACCCGAAGTATGGAAAAAACGCTTCGACCAGATCAACGAGTTCGAGCGCAATCTCGCAGAGAACGGCACGACCATCCTCAAGTTCTACCTGCACATTGATCTCGACGAGCAAAAGGAAAGATTGCAAGCCCGCCTCGACGACCCCACCAAACGCTGGAAGTTCCGCCTCGGCGATCTCGACGAGCGCAAATTGTGGGGTGACTACATGGAAGCCTTCGAAGATGTGCTCAGCAAAACTAGCACCGAGTACGCCCCCTGGTATGTAATCCCAGCCAACCGCAAGTGGTACCGCGATCTCGCAATCTCCACCATCCTGGTTGATACGCTCGAAGGCTTGAAAATGAAATATCCCGAATCCGAAGAAAACCTCGACGGCGTCGTGATCGAATAATGTCTATCGACAACGAAATTTATTCACAGCAAGCCAGCGGATGGTGGGACGAGAATCATTTTCTGCACCTGCTTAAGACGGGAATCAACCCGCCCCGCTTTGGATATTTTCGCGACGCGCTCACCTGTCAGTTGGGACTACAACCCCAAGCATTATCGGTGCTGGATGTGGGCTGCGGCGGCGGAATCTTGAGCGAAGAGTTTGCCAAACTCGGCTGCCGCGTGACCGGCATTGATCCCTCCGCGCCCTCATTGGATGCCGCCCGCCAACACGCCGCCCGCGAAAACCTGACCATCGAGTATCGTCAGGCGAGCGGCGAAAACATCCCATTTGACGCGGACAGTTTTGATGTGGTCATCTGCTGCGACGTGCTCGAACATGTGGACGACCTCGAAAAGACCATCCACGAAGTGGCGCGCGTGCTCAAACCCGACGGCATGTTCTGCTACGACACCATCAACCGCACCGCGGAATCGCGCAAAGCCAACATCTTCGCCGCCCAAAATTTCCCCCTGACCAGTTTCTTCCCGCCCAACACGCACGTCTGGGAAAAATTCATCACCCCCGAAGAAATTCTCGTGCTCTTTGAAAAAGCAGGGTTCGACAACCGCGACATGACCGGCTTGAATTCTGCCCTGCCCGATCTGCAAGTCGCGGGGCTTCTCATCCGCCGTAAGTTTGGTTTGCTGACCTTTGCCGAACTGGGGCGCCAACTCAAATTCCAAACCGGCGGCGGACTGCAAGCCTCATACCTCGGCTGGGCTGTCAAGAAATAATCCACAGATTATACAGATTTCACAGATTGGAAATTTTTAGCAGAAAAATCTGCGAGAATCGGCGCAATCTGTGGATAAAGTTTAAGTTCAAAGGATAAAATCCACATGCCAACCAGCATTACCCCCGAACCCGCAGAAAATGAGTTTGAATGTGCGCGCTGCGGCGCCTACTTCCATTATGAGCTGACTCGTTGTCCCAACTGCGGAGTCAATCTGTACGAGCCAGAGGATGAAACCGACGAGGCGCAGAATTCCAATCCGCGTGGGGCAGGGGTGTTCAGCAAACTCAAAGATGCTTTTCACAAAATCTTCAACAAACCCTACGCCGCTGACGAGATCTTCGGCGACGCGCTGGACGCGTCCATTTTATACAATGACCTGCTCCAAAAAGTTGGCGGAGATCGCGCCACCGTTGATCGCTTGATCGAATTTGAACGGGCACGCGTGCCCCAATCCACGCGGCGGGCATGGATTCAAACTGCCAGTCAACGTTGGGAGCGGGACAACCGCAGCACCGATTCTAAAAGTGACAGTCACCTTTAAGGTGACTGTCACTTAATTTTTTCTTAACGAAGCGAACGGGGGAATTAGAGTTTCCCGAACGCCACGCCTTTGTAATCCCAGCCGCAGGCGGTCACAATTTCCTGAATCGGCTTTTTGATCTCACTGGTGCTGAAACGATAATTGTAGACTACACCAGGTTTTAATTCTTCGGTGAAGGCATACGCCGCGCCAAATTCAACTGAAGTCATTTGTCCCTGAAATTTTGTCGCCGAGATCGAAAGCGACGGCACGCCCGCGCGCCATTCCACGGTGAATTCTTCATCCTTGCCGCGTACTTGTTTTTTTGTGTCGTCAAATTTCATGTAGATGCGGAATACCTTTGTCAGGTTCGCCTTCGCAAAGAGTTCGTACCACTTTGCGTCCACGATCTTCCACTCGGCGATCAAGTCCACATTTTGCGCTGCGCCGTCAATGATCTGGTAGGGGGCGGTCTCGCGGTTCAAGGTCAGCAAACGCTGGCGGACTTCATCCGCAGAAAGTACGGGGGTATTTTTATCTGATTTCTTGCCAAAGCCAAAAAGTCCCATTTGAGTTTTTCCTTTTTATAAAGTCGGCGAAAGATTTATAAGAGCAGCATACGCCACATGCCGCAAGTTGACTTTATCATTGTACGTTCCATTGATTAATCTCAAATGACAGTTTGCTTACTCGCTGATGTTGCGCAGTTTCAATCCCGAAGGGATGGCAGGTTTGTAGAAAATTTTGTGTGAAAGACAAAATCCCGAAGGGATGATATGGTTCGCGCCGAAAAGCATGACACCCCTTCGGGGTTATTTGATTCATTTTGCTTGAATCTATAATCATTTCACTCCTTCGGAGTTCCTGCATAACATCACTCACTTCTTTTCTTCTGGCGGTTTGACAGCGCTAAATTCACGAAATAGAAGAAGGTCATAAACAATCTTGAGCCCGCCTGCCAGAAAAAGAGGCGCGCTAAATAATGCGGGAATGCTAAACAAAATACCTGTCAGCGTGGGGGAGAGGGCTGCGCCGACGGAGCGCGCGATGGCGGTCACGCCCGCAGCGGCGGACCTTTCGTCGGGCGCCACCACAGCCATGGTGTAGGATTGCCGCGTGGGCACATCCATTTGTGAGATGCTGAATCGCGCCAGTAAAATTCCAATGGCGAGCGGCAGGTTCGGCATCAGCGGCACGAGCATCAACAAAATATTGGATGGGATGTGGGTGAAGACCATGGTGTTGATTAATCCAAATTTTGCGGCGAGCGGCACAGCCAACAGGGCAGAGATGCCCGCCAAAACATTCGCGCCGAAAAAGATACTGCCGAGCACACCCGACTCAACGCCGAACTTGACATGAAACCAATAGGCGATCATGCTTTGCACAACCAAGCCGCCCGCGAACGCATCCAGCGCAAAGAGCGCGCTGAGTTTGAGCACGACCTTGCGCGACTGATGCAAGCCGAGCGCATGTTTCGTTTCGGAGACGTGCCTCACTTCAATTGCCGGCGACACGAACAAAAATAAAACCAACAGCAAGAGTCCGCCAAGTCCGTAGCCCATGAGCACAAATCGGTATGCTTCCAATTTTGTCCAGCCGTTGCCTTGCAAAATTTGCGCCAGCCATCCGCCGGCGAGCGCGCCCGTGGCTGTTGCAAACGAGCCGAGCATGTTGTACCACGCGAAAATTTTGGTACGCTTTTCATTGGGAATTAATTCCGTCAGCCCCGCCTGTTCCACCGAAAGAAACGGACCGATCTCATTTCCGCTGGGACTGATGACGCCGATGATGGCCGCCGCCATTAGGATGATGATATTATGCGTGACGATGAACACGCCGCCCGCCCCAAGCATGAGCAGGGCGCCAACCAGAAGCGTTTTCCTACGCCCAAACCGATCCGCGTGGGTGGTGAGCCATAATGTGATGCCGGCGTCGCCTGCCAATGTCAGCGTAAAAAGCAAGCCGACCATTTTTTCGGTGAAGCCCGTTTCGGTCAGATACAGCGCCAAAACAACGGATAGAAATCCGTAGCAAAACAAGCGGATGATGCGTGTGGAAAACAGCAGGGTGATGTCACGTTGGTGCGGTTGATTCATGGAGCTCCTTGATCCATGTCATTGCGAGGGCGCTCTTGTTTTTGCCCGAAGCAATCTCTTGTTGTGTAGAAGATTGCTTCGTCGGGGAGGGCACCCTCCTCGCAATGACATGTTATTTCTTCGCTACATCCAAGCGACACCAGGCATAAAGAGCATCATAGACTTGAAATTGATTCTCAATATTTTCGAGGTCTTCAGGGAAGCGCAAACTATATCCGCGGGCGATGGGGTCGGTGTCGATATCTTCATCAACATCTGCCGCGTGGACAATCTTTGCCAGCCGCAAAAGCCCGGGTTCTTTCAACCCATATTTGAGGATGATGGACTCGAATGAACAACGTCCATCCACGTGCCCAAGTTCCACGTCCGACGCGTCATACGGAATTGCGCCCGTCTCTTTGGCGACCTTCTCAATTTGATTGGCCGGCACGAACAAAAATTCTGCTTCGCTGTCAACAAAGCGGGAGATGAGCCACGGGCAGGCGACTCGGTCAACGTGAACATGGGAACGGGTGATCCATTGCATAATGTTTCTCCTTTTGTTGCCTTTGATTTTACGCCGAAACCTTATAATAAGGCGTCAGTAATCTCAGTAATACCATGTCATTGCGAGACGGCGCACTTCCGTCGAAGCAATCGCATGGTTTTGGCGGGGAGATTGCTTCGCGAAGAACGCTCGCAATGACATATTGAAAATTGGTGCATTCATCTTGTTACAAGGAGTAAAACATGGCGAAACTTATCCCAGCCGCCGAGCGCATTGTCCGCGCGCGGGCTTTCATCCAAAAGGCACGCGAGATTCCCGTTCCGCCTGAAAGCGGACGCAATGATTTTTCGTATATCGCAAATGTAAAAGATCTGCTGCGACAGGCGCGTGACATGGTTAAGTTTATCTCCATGACTCCCAGCGCATCTGCCGAGATAAAAGAAGAGGTTAAACGAATCTATCAGGAAGCCGAGCAGGCCGACCGTGAGATCCTGCAAGGACGCGCGTCGGAGGAATGAAAAGGTTGTAAAATATAGACAGGCAATATCAGTTTTACTATTCCTTCAAATCAAAAAGAGGTGACTTATGAACAGCCAGGAAATTGACAAACTGCTCGAACAATTAAATAAAGAGATCGAAGGAATTCAACCTGATGACGAAAAAGGGCAGGTACTTCTGCGTGAACTCTCCGCAGATATTCGCGAGTTGCTGGAGCGCGCCGAATCAAAACAACCTGCAACTTCCATGATGCAGCGTTTTGAAACATCCATCGATCATTTTGAGGTCACGCACCCCGAGTTGACTACTGCGCTTTCCAGTTTATTGAACATATTGAGCAACGCGGGTATCTAAAAAATACCCCTGCTAAATTTTATGCTGGAACTAAAAACTGCTGGTGAACATGGATAACTCCATGTTCACCAGCAGTTTTTAGTTGACTATGTCATTGCGAGGAGGGTATTTGTCCTTTCCGACGAAGCAATCCCCTCTGAACTGGAGACTGCTTCGGCTAAGGACAAGAGCGCCTCGCAGTAACATTTTTACTTACGGCATGTGACCATCCATGCCGGAACCGCCCATGCCTTCCGCATCCATCACGGGGATGGTCAGGGTTATATCTGCGCGGTTTTTGAATTTGAGGGTCAGCGAAATTTCATCACCTGTTTTCAGGTCACGGGTCAGACCAATCAACATGACGTGGTAACTGCCAGGCTTGAGTTCCACCGCTTTGCCCGCAGGCACGGAGATCAATTGCTGTTGAATCATCTCCATCGTGCCGTCGGCTTTCATCTGGCTCAGGTGCAGTTCCACGGCTTGCGCCACATCCGAAGACGCGCCGATTAATTCATCATCCGCGTCGGTTCCATTTTGAAGAATCATATACGCCGCGCTGTTGCCGTCCTTCATGCCAGAACGCGCCCAAAAGTCCATTGCCGATACTTCGCTCGGCATGGCTGCGCCGCAGGCGGTGAGGAGCAGGGAGGTCAAAATCAAGGCAAAGAACATTTTTTTCATGAGTGAGTTTTCCTTTTAGGTTGATTTTTGGATTTCAGAATTTCTACTTTTGAACATGCAATTTCTCCGCAAGTAGAACTTGCGAAGTTCTATTCCCATTTTTTAATGATGTAAATATTTAATCGCTTCTTCAATATTTGCGATTGTCCCGCCGAAGCCTTTTTGAAATTTCTGTGCATCCTGCCGCGACCCGAAACTGAGCACGCTTGGCACACAGCAGACCGTCAGATCACTGCCGAGGATGTAGACCGCCTGATCGGCACTGATGATGTGCCCGTGCAGGTAATCGGCGGTGAGTGATTGCAGCGCATCTTTGGATTGGCTCTGGATCATCAATCCGCAGTGGGCGCAGCAGGCGCGTTTTTGTTCGCCGCTCTCCAGCCGCACGATGAACACTGTCCGCTCGGAGATGGGTTTGTTGCACATGGCGCACTGGTTGGGAGATGGAACCGCCAACGCCGCGCCGCCATGTTTTTTCTGAACAATGCCCGCCTCTGCCAGTTTGTCCAACTCGCGATGGATGGTCATGCTCGAAACGCCAAAAGCCTCCGTCAATTCCTGGATGGAGGCGCTGCCCTGCTTTTGCAGGATTTCGATGATTTTTTTCTCGCGATTGATGGATGTTGTCATAATGTTATATTTTGTTATCTTCAACAAAATATAACAAATTAGGGTGTATTTGTCAAGTTGAATTTACCATGATGAACGGAGATTATGTTGCCCCTTTCAAATTTCTGTTTATCTCTGGTTTCTACTTTGAATGATATGTTCGTCCGCGCCAGGTGACGCCTTGGCCTGAGATGACCTTCCAGGCAGAGGTGAGCATCATGGCGGCGAAAACGCCCGCGCCCAGCGGAGTGGTCAGCGCGTACCAGACGGAGATTTTCATGCCGCGCGCCACTCTCGCACGGGCGTAAATTACAGAAGCCCAAATAATCAGCGCTTCGATAGTGACTGCAACTGCCAGCCATTTTCCACCGTTGAGATACCAATTAATTCCGAGCAGCGGCCAAATGGGGAGGAACAATGCCGCGATCAGTGCCAATGTTGCGCCGAACGCGCCAAGCATCAACATCGACGGATGGTCGCGCAAGCCGAGGTAGATGTTCTTCGTCCAGCCTTCCCACATGGACGGAAGGTTGGTGTACATGCGCGTGCGGATGACTTGCGACCCGTCCGCGACGACGAGATGGTGACCGTTCCATTTGACTTGCTCTGAGATGGCTTTGTCTTCGACGATTTGGTCTTTCACTTTTTCATGTCCGCCGATGGCGTCGTAGACTGTGCGCCGAATCATGATGAATTGTCCGTTGGCGATGGCGTCGCGGGTGGTTGGGTCGTTGACCTTGCGCGGCGAGAAGCCGACCGAGAGTGCGGTCATCACCAGCGGCATGATGACTTTTTCCCAGAATGAGCCGAGGATTTGTTCGTTCATGGTGGTGAACATATCTGCTTCTCTTTCGAGGGCTTTGGCATAACACGACGAAATGGCTTGCGGCGCGAGGAAGGTATCCGCATCTACGAAGCAGAGCCATTCTCCGCGGGCGGCTGCCGAGGCTTGGAACAATGCAAAAGGTTTTCCAGCCCAGCCTGCGGGTAGGTCGGTTCCGTTGATTGGGACGAGACGAGAATCACGGGCGGCAATCTCTGCCAGTTGAGTCAGAGTCGAATCGGTGGAGCGATCATCCAAAACAATCACTTCGATGTTCGGATAATCCTGCCCAAGCGCGGACTCGACTGAGTTGCGAATATTATTTTCTTCGTTGCGGGCGGGGATGCAAATTGAAATGAGCGGGGCGGTAGTTGGCGCGGGTTTGATCTCAACAATAATATCGAGATGATATTGATTGTGAATCCAGTAAATAATAATCAGCGCGGCGATGAAGAGGAGGGTGGAGGTGATGAGGTAAGGCATGGGGTTTGGGTAATGGGTAAAAGGTGAGAAGTGAAAGGTAAAAAGTGAAGGCTGTGTTCCTTGTGACTTTTTACTTCTCCCTTTTTACTTCTTATCTCTTCTCACTCAAATTACTGTAACTGAACTTCCGCGCTCGGTCTTCTCAACTTCAATGCGATTGGGAAATGCGTCTTTGAGTTCGTCGAGGTGGGTGATGATGAGAATTTTGGCGAAGTCGTGTTTGACGAGATTGATGGCTTCGATTAGTCGCTGCCGACCTTGCGCATCCTGCGAGCCGAAGCCTTCGTCGATGACGAGGGTTTGCAGGCGCGCGCCTTTGCGCTGCGCGAGGATTTCGGAGAGCGCGAGGCGGATGGCGAAATTGACGCGGAAGGCTTCGCCGCCTGAGTACATTTCATAATCGCGCAAGCCTGCTGAATCGCTGATCTGGATGTCGAGTGTTTCTTTCAGGTCGTCGCGTTTTTTATCTTTGTATTCAGATTGCGTGACGAAGCGAATGGACATGTGCCCATCGCTCAGGCGGTCGAGCAGGTCGTTGGCTTTTTGTTCAATTTGCGGCAGGGCTTGTTCGATCAGCAAAGCGGGCACGCCGTCTTTGCCGAAGGCGCGTTCCAAAGTTTTGTGACGCACGATCTGCTGATTGAGTTCTTCGCGCTGTGCGGAGTAATCTGTTTTGCGGGCGCGGAGCGTGACGAGGGTATCCACTTTTTGGCGCGCCGCGCCGACCTGTGAGCGGGTTTCGTTTTCATCTTCGCGCAGGGTGAACAATTCACGTTCCACTTTGTTGAGGTCGGGCGATTGCGCCGCCGCAGATTCGAGATTCGTTTTTACGGTTTGATAATCGGTGTCGAGATTTGTGATTTCAGATTTTCGATTTTCGATTTCAGAACCCAGATTTTTGATCTCACTTTCGATCTGCTTGCTGACTTCCTTCGCAGATTTCAGGCTGCTAAATTCTTCTTCTGTGTTTCGCCCGTTTGTTTCTGCGAGCCTCGCGGATTCATGCGCCGCTGCGTCATAGCCGAGTTTGGCAAGTTCCTTGTCGAGTTTGGTTAATTGCTTGCGTGCTTCTGCGGCAAAGGATTCTTTTTCCAATGCCTTCGTCACTTCTGCGAGGCGTTTTTTGCCCGACTTCTCCCATTCCTTTTCAGCGGACTTGAGACTTTCGATCCGCTCGGTGAGTTGTGAAACGGTGTTGGAGTGGGCGAGGAGTTCTTTTTCGGCAGATGCCAGTTTGGTAATTGGTAATTGGTAATTTGTAATTTGTGATTCGATGTCGTCGAGTTCTTTTTTATTGGCGCGGAATTGGTCGCCCTTCTCCGTGCCTAGTTTGTTCAACTCTTCCAAAGTGGATTCGCGGTGCGCTTCGCTCAATTCCTGTCCGCAGACGGGGCAGGCGGCGTTGCCTTCGGTTTGCTCAAGCGCATCAATGCGCTTTTTGATCTCGTCCATTTCCTTGCGCAGTGATTCGTTTTCAACTTTCAGCGCCGCGTTTTTTTCGCGTGCTTCATTCCGCTGGTTTTCCAATTCGCCGCGTTCCTTAATCTTCGCTTCCGCTTCCTGCAAGGTTATTTGCGCCGCCGCAACCTGTTCTTCCAACTTGCTGACTTCTGCCCACTGTCCACTTCCCACTTCCCACTGCCCACTGAGCGCCTCAAACTCCTGCTCCAACTTCGCCTTTTCCACTTCGATCTCACGCAATAATGGCTGGCGGTGTTCGTTGTGCTCGCGGAATTCCAGCGCGGTTTTGTCGAACGATTCCAATTCCTTGCGGACTTTTTGCCACGACTTGTACGCGGATTCAATTTCTTTTGCGCGGCTGACCAAATCCGCGTAGGCGGCTTGTTCCGATTCTTTTTCGGTGTGGCGTGTTTCAAGCGTTGCCAGTGAAAACCGCACACGTTCCAGCGATGCGGATAAAGTCTCAGCCAGTTTGCGCTGTTCCTGAATCAACGCCGCGTTCTTGCGGATATTCTCCAACGCAGATTCCTGTACTTCTCGCGCGGACGCTAATCGTTTGAGCGAGTTTTCAAGTTCGGCAAGACGCGATTTTCGCGTGCCTTCCTCGGCAAGTTCGGTGTCGATCTCCGCCACGCGCCCGTCAATTTCCTGTACTTCGCCTTCGATCAACTTTCGCTTGTCGGCGGCGCGATTTTTGTACGTGTCCCAAATTTCCAAGCCAAGGATGGTACTTAATACCGCTTTGCGCTCGCTCGATTTTCTCTGCGTAAATTCGTCCGCTTTGCCTTGTAAAAAGAAAGACGCGTTGATAAAAGTATCGTAATCCAACCGCAGAGTTTGCTCGATCCGCGCCTGTGTATCGCGCGTGGTCTTCTCCGTCAGCGGTTTCCAGTGCTGGACCGTGGACGATGGACCGTTGACCGTACCCTCCTCGGTCCTCTGTCCACCGTCCAAGATCTGGAACTCCAGCACCGTACTCTTCCCACGCGGCAAAGTCCTTTGCACGCGGAATGTATTTCCTTCGTAGGCAAAGGTCAACGCGACTTCGGCGGCTTTGACATCTTGATTCAAGTTGATCACGTCCGCGCTTTTTCCGCGGGCTTCGCCGAACAGAACCCAGGTCATGGCATCCAGCAAAGATGATTTGCCCGCGCCGTTCTGGCCTGAGATGCAGGCCAGTTCAAAAGAGCTGAAGTCCAATTCAACGGGGTCGCGGTACGAGAGAAAGCCAGCAATACGAAGGTGAAGAGGAATCATTGAAGATAACTGTCCTGTGAAATTTTATATTCTGCACTCTGCATTCTAAATTCTGCATTCATTATTCTTCATGGATTATAATCGAACCAATATGTTTGATTCCGATGCACCCAGCACCCGTCGCCGCATGACCATCCTCGCGGTTATTCTTGCCACGATCCCTTGTTATTGTGTCGGTTTTATTGCGCTCACCCTCGCCCCAAATACGCGAATCCCACCCACTCCCACCAGCATCACCCTTACCGTCGTTACAACTGGCACGCCCCCTTCTCCAACCCTGCGCCTGACCCCGCTGATTGTGATCGGCACCATCACCCCCACATCCACCGACACCCCAACGCCAACTTCAACAGCCACCCCCACGGTTTCGTTGACTCCCTTCCAGCCGGATACTTTTACCCCCACATTTACAACTACCCCCACGCCCACCGCCACATTCACAGTCACCAACACATTTACGCCCACGTTTACACCCACGGCTACTTTTACAAATACAGCCACAGCTACGGCTACGTCCACGTTTACCATCACGCCAACGCCGTCGATCACGCCAACCGCTTCACCAACTGCGTTTGGCGGATAGCCTGCAAAGACCTTACCCACAGGGTCGGGTCTTTTTTTTTAGGGATTATTTCTTATGAGTGACATTCTACCTTTTCTAAAATCAATTATTTCCGTCGCCGGACTTTCTGGACACGAAGCCCCAGTTGCGACTCTCATCGAAAAAAAGTGGACTCCGCTGGTGGATGAGATCAGTCGAAGCAGACTCGGTTCAATTCATGGACTGAAAAAGGGTTCTGTTTCTGGAGCATTATCTCGTCCCTCAGTTTTGATCGCCACCCACATGGATGCCATCGGATTAATGGTCTCGCGCATCTTGGACGGCTTTTTGTATGTCACCAACATCGGCGGCGTGGATCCGCGTGTTTTGCCGGGCACGCCAGTCATTGTCCACGCTTCGGGGAGTGGAAAGAATGAAGAATTGTATGGCGTCGTCGTCATGCCTCCCGCTAATTTACTTCCCGATGGAAAAGCCGCAGGCGCAGTTGCTTTGCAATATCTTTTGATCGACACCGGCCTCACACCCAGGGAAGTCGCGAAGCGAGTCCGCATCGGCGACATCGTTGCCTTCGGAACAGAACCAGTTGAAATGACCGGCGGATACGTCAGCGGGCACACACTTGATAACCGCGCCTCCGTCGCCGCGCTCACCATCTGCCTCGAAGAACTGCAAGCCAAATCGCATGTTTGGGATGTTTGGGCATTGGCATCGGTTCAAGAGGAGGAAACGCTGGCGGGCGCAGCCACCTCCACCTATCAAATCCGCCCGACGATTGCGATTGCCCTGGATATGACCTTTGGCAAGGGCACCGGCTCAAACGAGTACACTTCGTTCCCAATCGGCAAAGGGGTCACGCTGGGAATTGGTCCGAGTATGCATCCGTTTTTGCACAAGCGTTTCAAGGAAGTTGCCGAGCGTCTGGAAATTCCTGTCCAAGATGAAGCCATGCCGGAGTATTCCGCAACCGATGTGGACGCCATGCAGTTAACCGCCGAAGGCATTCCGACGATGGTGGTTAGTATTCCTGAAAGATACATGCACACGCCCGTGGAACTGGTTGCGCTGAAAGACGTTCAGCGCGCAGGTCGTCTGCTCGCAGAGTTTGTCGCTTCGCTTGAAGCGGATTTTATGAATAAGATTTCGTGGGATTAATAGCCATGTCATTGCGAGGAGGATGTTCTTCCCGACGAAGCAATCTCCTATTGTGTGAGAGATTGCTTCGGGCGAAGTGCAAGAACGCCCTCGCAATGACATAATAGATAAGGTAAATGAAAAATATGCTTTCAATCGGTCAACCGCAAATAAAACTACTCGAAAAATTATGTAACGCAATGTCTGTCTCTGGGGCTGAGGGCGAGGTGCGGCGCATTGTGTTGGAAGAAGTAAAACCCTATGCCGATGAAGTCAAAGTGGACGCACTCGGAAGTGTGCTGGTTCGGAAAAATGGAATGGGCAAAAAACCGCTGCGTGTTTTGCTCGATGCCCACATGGACGAAGTCGGTTTCATGATCGTGAAAGATGACGACGACGGCTTTTTTCAATTTGAAGTTGTCGGCGGCATTGATCCGCGCCATTTGGTGGGCAAGCAGGTCATTGTTGGCAAAGACCATGCGGTGGGCGTGATCGGTGCGAAACCGATCCACTTGACCACTTCCGAAGAACGCCAGCACACCATCGCCGTGAACGCTCTGCGGATTGACCTCGGTCCCGAAGGAAAAGCAAATGTCGGCGACCGCGCCACTTTTGCAACCAAGTTCAAGCGCGTGGGCCCGTCGATCATGTCCAAAGCCATTGACGACCGCATCGGCGTTGCCATGCTGATCGAGTTGCTCAAACATGCGCCGACGAACATTGAGTTGTGTCTGGCTTTCAGCGTGCAGGAGGAAATCGGCTTGCGCGGCGCGAAGGTTGCAGCTCATTATTTTGAGCCTGACCTCGCCATCGCCGTTGATTCCACGCCGGCGCGCGATCTGCCAGATTACGAAGGCAAAGAGAATTTCACGTACAACACACAGCTTGGGTTGGGCCCCGCCATTTACATGGCAAACTCATCCACGATGGATGATCCGCGGCTGGTGCGCTTTTTGGCAGAAACCGCCGAGAAGCACAAAATCCAATTTCAATTCCGTCAGCCGGGCGGCGGCGGCACGAACGCGGGCGCAATTCAGCAATCACGGGTGGGCGTGCCCGTGGTCTCGGTCTCGGTGCCGCATCGCTACACCCATTCGCCGATCAGCGTCTCGCGCATCGAGGATTGGAAGAACACTTTGAATTTATTAAACGAGGCGTTGAAAAATATGACGCCCGCTTTATTGGCAGACAGGTAAAAAAATGAGTGGATTAATCGCTTTACTTGGTTCCGGAGAATATCTTCCGATCATGGACGACGTGGATCGGTATCTGCTCGCGAATTGCGGCGCAGTTGGACGCAAGCCGCGCGTGGTCTGTCTGCCGACTGCGGCGGGACGTGAAGGCGAGGCAAGCGTAGCGCGTTGGTCGCGGATGGGGGTGGAGCATTTCACCCGCCTCGGGGCCGACGTTCAGGCTGTTTCTGTCATCGACGCAGAATCTGCCAACGATCTGGACCATGCATCAGTTGTGGAAGATGCGGACCTTATCTACTTCTCAGGCGGCGACCCCGGGTATTTATATCGCACCATGAAGGATAGCCTGGTTTGGAAGGCGGCTCAAAATGCATGGGCGCGCGGTGCGACATACGCCGGTTGTTCGGCAGGCGCAATGATCCTGGGCAGGGAAATCCCCGATTTCCGTTCGATGGGTTTGCGCAGTATTGCAGCCTTCGGACTTGTACCCGTGGCTTTTGTCATGCCGCATTTTGACGCCATTCCATTGTTAGGCAAGCCCTTGGTTTCTGCCCTTCGCGGCCGGTTGAAGCCCGGCGAGATCATGATCGGCGTGGACGAAGATACCGCCATCGTCGGCAAACTCAACGAAGAATGGACTGTGCTGGGCAAATCTAAAGCGCATGTATTTACAAAAGATGAAAGTAAAAGTTACGCCGCAGGCGAAAAAATTTCTTTAGGAATGTAACCAATGAAACAACTACTAAAAACACTCACTGAAACGTATGGACCTTCTGGTTACGAAGATGCTGTTCGCAAAGTAATTTTGGAAGAAGTGAAACCGCTCGCCGATGAAGTCAGCGTGGATGCGCTGGGCAACTTGATCGTTCGCAAGAAGCCGTCTGCGGGTGCGAAAAACCCCAGGAAGATCATGCTCGCCGCTCACATGGACGAGATCGGCGTCATTGCCAGCCATGTGGATAAAAAAGGCTTTGTGCGTTTTACCGGCGTGGGCGGAGCTTTTGGACGATACACGCTTGGGGCGCGAGTCCGCTTTTTGAATGGGGTGACAGGCGTGGTTGGATATGACCGCCTGGAGCAGATCGACAACTGGCTTCCGATCAACAAAATGTTTATTGATGTGGGCGCAACCAGCAAAGAGGATTGTCCCGTCAAAGTGGGCGATATAGCAGCCTTCGAGCGTGCCTTCATCGAGATGGGTGATCGGCTTGTCGCCAAATCATTGGATGACCGTTCGGGTGTGGTGGTCTTGATCGAGACCTTGCGCGCCATAAAATCCACGCCGAATGATTTGTATTTTGTATTTACCACGCAGGAAGAAGTCGGCACACGCGGCGCAGGCACGGCGGCTTTCGGCGTTAATCCCGATATCGGCATCGCTGTGGATGTGACTCCCACGGGCGATACCCCCAGCTCGTTGAAGATGGTCATGGAACTTGGCAAGGGACCCTGCGTGAAATTCCGTGACGTGGGCATGATCTCCGATCCGCGCGTGGTGGATTGGATGATTAACGCGGCGGAGAAGGCGAAGATACCTTATCAACGTGAAGTGCTTTTGGTCGGCAGCACCGATGCGCGTGAGATTCAAATTTCCCGCGCGGGCGTAATTACCGGCGCATTATCCATCCCGTGCCGGTATGTCCACTCGGCTTCGGAAATGATCGACATCAACGATTTGGAGAATTCGGTCAAGTTGCTGACGGCGATGTTGAGCAAACCAGTGGCTTTTTCACTTTGATGTCCTCCCAAAAATATTAAAATAAAAAGGGTTCAGCAGATAAAATGCTAAACCCTTTTTGCTTTAAATTGAAAATTGTCTTAACCCACCCAAGCCCACAATCCCCAAAATAAAATCATCACGATCCCAATTCCAAATCTTGCCAGAAACGACCAGCCCCAGCCTGTCATCCAGGCTTTGGTGTTGTCGAAGGCGGCTTGTTTGTCTTTTTTTCTTCTCCACTCGGCGAGGAATAAACCCACCGGCGAAGCGACCATGCCTGCCAGAGGTGTGAAGAAAACGCTGGCAACGATTCCCGCCGCGAACGAAAGGATGATCGAACTCCAGGGAATATCCTTGTCGAGCATGTGCTTGGCGATAATGATATTGTCCACGATGTTGGCGCCGATCATCAAAAGCGTGACGAGGGCAAAAAGCAGCCAGCCGACCCAGGTCATGTTCCCGCTCATTGCCTGAATAACGGCATAGACCAATGTCCCGATCCACATCACGGTCAGACCCGGGAACACAGGGATTATCAATCCGAGCAAGCCAGTCAGCAGGACAAAAAAGGTGAACACTTCCAAAAGTGTTTCAAAGTACATTTTCCAAAATTCGGGGTCGGTCATGGGGCATCCTCAAACACAAAGGACACGAAGTACACAAAGGGAGGTCAGGGTACCAATTTCTATGGTTTTTTTACCTTCGTTACCTTTGTGTACTTTGTGTTTAGAATCTTTATTTGATCACATCAATCCCGCCCATCCACGGGCGTAGAACTTCTGGGATAACAATCGAGCCGTCGGCTTGCTGATAATTTTCCATGACGGCGATCAGCGTGCGCGGCAGACCCAAACCTGAGCCGTTCAAGGTGTGCATGAATTTTGCCTTGCCGCCATCTGTGGGACGATATTTCATATTTGCACGGCGCGCCTGAAAATCGGTCACATTTGAAATGGATGAAACTTCCAGCCATTCGTCACAGCCTGGCGCCCAAAGTTCGAGATCGTAAGTGATTGCCGCGCCGAATCCAAGATCGCCGCTGCACAGCCGTTTAACACGGTAGGGAATACCCAGCAAGGCACAGGTTTCTTCGGCATCCTTGACCATTTTGTCATGTTGCGCTTCTGATTCTTCCGGCTTGCAATAGGTGTACATTTCAACTTTATCGAATTGATGTCCGCGTTTGATGCCGCGCACGTCGCGTCCTGCGCTCATCTTTTCGCGGCGGAAGCATGGGGTGTAGGCGGTGTAAAGTTTGGGCAGGGCGGCTTCATCGAGAATTTCGTCCATGTGCAAACCAGTCAACGGGACTTCGGCAGTCGGCACAAAATAATAATCTTCTTCGTGATCTTTGTATAAATTATCTGCGAACTTCGGCAGTTGCCCCGCGCCATACACCACCGCAGCCTTTACCATGAACGGCAAATATTCTTCCTGATATCCCTGGCGGATGTGCAGGTCGAGCATCCACGCAATTAGGGCGCGTTGCAGGCGTGCGCCTGCGGCTTGCAGAACATAAAAACGTGAGCCGGTTAATTTCGTGCCGCGTTCAAAGTCTAGGATGCCGAGCGCAGGTCCGAGGTCCCAGTGCGGCTTGGGGGTGAAGTCAAATTTGCGCGGCTCGCCAACCGTCTTGATGATCACGTTTTCGCTGTCGTCTTTTCCGTAGGGCACTCGCGCATCGGGAATATTCGGCATCGAGGCGGTGAGCGCGTTTAATTCGGATTCAACTTCGGCGATTTGTTTATCGAACCCTGCAATTTTGTCGCCGACGATGCGCATCGCCTCAATCTTTAACTGTCGGGCTGCTGCCTCTTTCAGTTGGCTGATTTCCTTTGAGACGATATTCCGCTCCGCTTTGAGCACTTCCACTTGTGAAAGCAGACCGCGGCGTTTTTCATCCAATTGCAGAATTGCATCCACAGGGGCTTCATCCATCTGGCGGTCTTTCAGCGCCTTGCGGACTACATCGGGTGTTTCGCGAATGAGATTTATATCCAACATGTTGCACCTCCAAGTGCATTTAATAGAATACGCCCCGGTCCATTGCAGGACGAGGGGCGTCTCGTGGTGCCACCTGCTTTTGCTGTATCGTAAATATTTATTTACACTACAACCTTGGTGTTCGCGCTAACGGGCGATTCCCGACTCTTTTACGACGATAATCGTCCCTGCAAGAGTGACATAACGAAGGGGATTTTTCTGCTTTGCCTGCCATCTTGCACCAGCCGATGGCTCTCTGAAAGGGAAGGCAGATACTTGTCTTCGCGTGAGGTCTATTGAGTTGAATTATACGCATGGATAATTAGCTGTCAAGCAGTTTTGTTTGAATGCGTTTTTTTTGCAGGCTCACTTCATACAACGCGGTTCTGTAAAAGAAAGCCAGCCAGAAGACAATTCCAAAATATTTCAACACGTCTCCAGTGCTTATAAATTGGTGAAAAAAAGGCAGGGTAACAAAAAGCTTACGGGATATCAGGAAGAAAAAAAGCGACATAAAAAACAATAGATATTCATATTTCAAAATCTGGGGAATGAAATAAATTAAATAAGCCGCGAAGGCAAAAATATAAAGGATGTAAAAAAACGTTTCTGAAATGTTAAATATTTTTGGGAGCATTCCGTCATGCAGGAGGTACAGATCGTCAATTCCCAATACCAAACTGAAGCCTCCAGACACAGCAATAAATTTGAAAGTGTCATTAGATGCTTTCTGTTGTTTTAAGATTGCCGCGCTAAAAAGGCAAATAGCCGCCGCTGTCGTCCACAATAGGATGCCCCAGTTGGAGAGCAGTCCAATGTATGGAGGAAAACTTCTCACATCAGACGGGTCTTTGACGAGCTTCCAAATTGGATTGTCAGTCAGTTTTGCGACCAGTACGGTGAAGCCTGCGCCGCCCAAAGAAATGATAATGCTAAAAGCTATGGTTTTCCATATTTTTGATAGTTGATTTTTAATCGCGGACAATGAAAGGTGGAATGAGATTTGTGACATGTAGCTGCCTTTGAAATTTCGAGATCCAATTTTCCAGAAAGAAAACTGACTTTTAAGTTGACTAAAATTATACCTTTTTGATGGATGGTATTAAGAGAGATGAAATTTATCCAAATCGTACATTGTGAGTACAATCAAAGCGGAGGACGACATGCAGGCATTTATCAAACAACCAGAACGTATCCCGTTTTTTCTCAAATTGGGCATTTTGATCTCAGAACGCATCACTGGCAAAACCATGCTCCCCGCGCGCATTTTAGCCTGGTATCCCAAAGCCGCGATTGGCTCAGGTGTGATGGAGGCTTTGGTCGCGCACGAAGACGGTGAGATGACTCAGCGTATGCTCAAGCTGATTCGCATGACCGCCTCACATGCGGCGGCGTGTCCGTTTTGCGTGGATATGAATTCATATGAATATCGCGATGTGGCAATCACCGACGCAGAAGCCGAAGCATTGCGCGGAGACTTCGAGCAGGTGAGTACCTTTTCGGAGCGCGAGAAATTGGCGATTGCCTACACCCGCGTCATCTCGCAAACGCCGTTGAAATTTCACCCCGATCTGGTCGAGCGGGTCAAATCCGCTTTTACCGAGCGTGAGTTTGTCATCCTCGCCAGCACCGCCGCACAGGTAAATTATTGGGCGCGGCTGATTCAAGCACTGGGGATTCCGCCCGCGGGTTTTGGGGAATGATTGAGTACGCCGCACTTCACCTGTAGGCAATCCGCATTATCAGCCCAATAAACCAATCTGCTTTTGTAGGGAGAATTGGCGATGTATGCTCAATCACGTGGCGGGTTGCCGTGAAGTTAGTTTTTTTGTAACAAATAGTTGTAACTGATATAAATTAATGTTACACTAATCTTGTAACTTAAAATTTACTTTTGCACTTTTCTTCGAAATGGAGCGATGAATCGGATTGTAATTGGTCGCTTGTTACCATCTGGTAATAACAATCCGAGGAGCGAAAAGCGAAACCGTCCACTGTTGGGCGGTTTTTTTAATTTCTTTCATTGATAGGAGGCTCATTATTGAAATTAATAATCGTTACTCCCGCTTATATTCCCCGTCTATTATTCGCTAACCATAAATTGTGGAGGATGCAATGAACTTTAAACGATTTTTAACCGCATTGGTGCTGTCAACTTTGGTATTGGGAGTACTCGCTTTCAATACTGTCGATGTAGATTATTCTGCGGACTATGCAGGGCGGGGCAAAACCCCAACTGGAACCAAAACCCCAGCTCGAACTCCAACTCCAACCAAAACTCTGACCCCAACATCCATTCCAACATCCATTCCTACCTCTGTCCCCACCACATCAGCAGAAGGCGGGGGGAGTGGTCAAATTGATTACGGGTCTTTGTATGGCGATCTGTACGTGATCCTTAGGGATGTGGATGGTGTTCCCATCCTGGATGCGAATGGCTGTATCCAACCTATCTCTACCATCACAGGTGAACCTTTTCAATTATTGACTGATCCAACGTTGGATATTCTCTGCGAATTGACTGAAGAGATGTCCACCTGGGTGGAAACTGTTGATTTTGGCCGACTCAACCTTGGGCGGGCACCAGATGCGGTTTTATTTCACGCCTTCGATGAAGCTATCAATTCGATCAATTCTGCTTCGGACTTGGATCTTGATCCTGCCGGCCGTTTAATGATGTTGATCGATGACAATTGGAAGACCATCGATGCCCCGGCAGAGAATTTGGCTCTCTACATCAAATTGATGCAAGAGGGGCATTGGATCACTACAGATACTAGTCCGATTGTGCGAGGTGGTCCGCCCGAAGGCAGTGGTCCCCCTGAGGGAGATGGACCATCTTCGGAGCCGCGCCCGGTTCTTTCAGCGAGTGCAATCGACCTGCTTGGTCAGATCGGGTACAGTAATTTGGGAGATGTAAACAATACTTTGAATAACCATGATCTGTTGCTGGCGTCTTCCCTGCTCACTGGCGCAGCGGACAAGACTGGCACCATGACACTGGATAAAGTGATTTATATCAACTCGATCTTTGGTATCAACCAACTCGGCACTTTGCCGGGCGAAGTGGATGGCGTCACCTATTTCGATTTCCGTGAATTTAGTTATGACAAAGGAGAAGTTTACGGTACCCAAAGAGGCAGTATGGAATGTCGTCCTAATTTTGGTTACATATGGGTGCTTCGCCCAGCCGATAATACTGGACTACTGTGGACTAGTGACTGCTTGAATATTTTGGATGAAGTTCATCATTTACGCGGTGATGAGACCATGAATGTTCGGGGTTTCACACAAGCTGCTGACGATGCACTCCAGGTGCTCGAATACTTCCACGAATACAGTGTGCCCGTCGCTTTGCCTGAGTTACCGTAATCTGTAGTTTCTCATTAATATCTGAAAGTTTTGAATAATGTTCGTAAGTCCCCTGGGATTTATCCCGGGGGACTATTTTTTATTTTTCACTGGGAATGCAGATCAATTATTTTCCATTTTGCAGGGAAAACGTTGCTACTTGAATTATACGGAAAAGAAAGGCTCTCATGAATTTTCCAAAAAATCATGTTGGAGTTTTTGTTTACTCAAAACACAGCTCACTATTTTTTGAAAAATAGTGATGATGGCCGCAAGTTGGGGTAAAAGCAAAATCCATGACAATAAAGGTCGAGTTTGTGGTATTATCTGCCCCCGCAATAAAAATTTGGTTACAAAGGAATAGAAATGAAGTCACTAAATCTTAAGTTTTTGTTCGTATTTTTGCTAAGCATCGCCATGGTTTTGAGCGTCTCTGCTTGCGCCGCTGAATCCGATGGCGGTTCAGATGAAATGGATGCCGATTCCGCCGAAGCTACCGAAGCTCCTGTTGATGATGCTGTTGAAGCCACCGAAGCCCCCGCCGGGGATATTGTCGCCTCTTTTACCTTTACCAACACAGGCACAGAAGAAATTTGCGAACTTTATTTATCACCCGCTGGGCAGGAAGATTGGGGTGTTGATCAATTGGCTGGACAAACCATTCTTGGAAGCGAAAAATTCGCGCTTAAGAATATTCCCACCGGTTCTTATGACGTGAAAGCCGTTGGTTGTGCTGGCAGCGAAGTAGTTGGTCAATTGGATATTCAAAACTAAAGACCAAAGTTTTTGGCTCATGTGTAAAGAGTGTGCAGGCTGAATACTTGGTGCTTTCAAAGAGCCAAAAACTTAACGCGAATTACACAAATTGAGCGAATAATACGAATTTTTTCGCGCCATTCGCCCCATTTGCAAAATTCGCGTTAAAGGTTTTGACCTATTGCACAGAGTCTACACATGAGCC
>CAMCQT010000058.1 GCA_945877125.1 Candidatus Brevifilum fermentans
TTTCAATTCGCTGATCTCTTTTGTCAGTTCATAGATCAGCGCAATTAGTTCTTCGCGTGATTGCTCCTCTATTTTCGTCTTTGCCTTTGCCGTTTCTGCTTCCATGGCTTTTACAACACCGTTTCTCAATTAGAGTCGTGAACTGTTACATAATTTTAATGTAGCAATTTTCAATGTGGGTACTTTTTCGATAATAAATTGGGCACTTTTTAACTAGTAAAAAACAATTGATAGCATCGCTAAATTTTTTAATACTGCCATGCCAGATCACAACACCAGTAGGTGAACAAGTTATTCCAAATTCATCCCGTTTAGTCAGACCGCTTCAATTAGAGGTAGAATCTCTATTCAAACTTCCTTGTCAAAAATATACCCATCAAACTACGGAGCAGATATTCCGTTTTGGAAAACCATATAACACATGCAACTTTCAATCCAAGATACTTCCGCAAAAAAACATAGAGCAACCACACTTGCGCTATTAACCACCGGCGCCATTGACCCCAACAATCGCGCCATCTGGGCTGGAGTAAATGCGGCATGTGCCACGCTTTCAAACCGGGACCGGGGTTGGGCAGCCAACATCCGCGTCATTTGGGCTGGCGTGGATGTTGCAACCAAGTATTCCGGAGTCAACCTTATCTGTTATCCGGGTCGTTTGGCACACTCACCGATTGGGTTTGAGGCTCAAAGAAATGCCATTTACCGCATGGTGGATGTGAAAACAATTGATGGATTGGTTGTTATGGGCGGACTCAATGCTTGGCTAAACCTGGACGAAACCTATGCTTTCCTCGAAAAATTCCAACCCAGACCCATAGTCACCACCGGCATTGTGCTGGAAGGCATCCCCGGTGTAACGGTGGACAATTATCACGGCATGTACGAGGTGATTACCCACCTGGTTACAGTACACCAACGCCGCCGCATTGCTTTTATTCGTGGACAAGCCAAGCATCAGGAAGCCATTGATCGTTACCAAGCCTATCTGGATGTCCTGGCAGGACACAATATCCCCTTTGACCCCGAACTGGTTTATCAGGGTGACTTCAAGGAGAGCAGTGGCGTTCAGGGTGTGAAAACACTGTTGGACGAGCGCGAGGTTCACTTTGATGCACTCGTAGCAGCCAGCGACAACATGGCAATTGGCGCCATGAAAACCCTGCAGGAGCGCGGACTGCGCGTCCCAGCAGATGTTGCAATCGCAGGACTAAATGGCGAGGAAGATGGACTGGTGGTTAATCCTCCACTAACCACTGCCCCGCTGCATTTCTACGAACAAGCTTACCAAGCTACCCTGATGGTGCTTTCAATGTTGGACGGCAAGGAAGTTCCGCCCAAGGTGATTTTGCCAACCCGAATGGTGGTGAGACAGTCATGCGGTTGCCACGATCCCCTTGTCGCCCATGCCAAAGCCATGCCCCACACCGAAAAACTGGATTCTTTCACCGACGAAATTAGGCTGCTGGATAGCCTGGTCTTTGGCGGCGCAGACTCCCAGTTGCAAATTTCAGCCGATGAGCCGATGCATCAGGTATTCCCTGTATTGCTTAAATCATTCCTGGATGAGAGTCGCGGCAAGTTGGAGGGTGAATTTCTAGTATTGTTTATCGAAGCAATTCAAAAAACCGCCCACACAAATGACGACTTTCCACGCTGGCATGAAATAATCTCAACCCTGCGTCAGTTCGCGATATCACAACTGACCGATACCACCTCCAGGCTGCGGGTTGAGAATTTGGTGCAGCAGGCACGGGTGGTTATCGGCGAATCCTCTCGTCGGCATTATGCCTACCAGGTACTCCGCGCAGACGAGAAACTGCACAACCTGGGTGAAATCAGCCAGAGATTGAGCGTTGTCACCAGTATTGCCGAGTTGACAGATGTGCTGGAGAGTTCCCTCAGACTGCTCAATATTCCAAGCTGTTACCTGTTTCTATATGAAGACCCGCTCAATCCCGAGGGGTTATCACGATTCATTTTTTCGTACGAAGACCATCGCCGTGTGTTCTTCGATGCACAGGGACAGGTATTCCCATCCCGACAATTGTTACCGGACAATTTGCTGGATGCCTCCTCCCAGCACAGTCTTGTAGTGGAACCACTCTTTTTCCGCGAAGACCAGTTGGGATACGCCATCTTCGAAGCTAATCCGCAAGAGGAAGCCATTTACGAAATCCTGGGTGGACAAATCAGCGCATCTCTCAAGCGCACCATCCTGACTGAGCGCAATATCCGTCTGTTTGATGAAGCCGTGGAAGCGCGCCAAGCCGCCGAGCAGGCAGATTTACTTAAGAGCCGTTTCCTTTCGATGGTCAGTCATGAGTTGCGCACCCCTCTGGCATTGATTGTAGGCACCATCGAAATGCTACTACAAGAGGAAAAGTCTGGCAGCAACCCGCCATTGCCGGTATCTTACCGCAAGGATATGAGCAGTATTCATACCAGTGCCAAACACCTCTTTCGCCTGATAGGCGATGTACTAGACCTGGCTAGCAACCAGGCGGGAGAATTACGGCTGGTCACGGAGCCGCTGGACCTTTCCACCTTGTTTACTGAAGTCACTGCCTTGGGACAAACTTTGGCGCGCGAAAAGGGATTGGAATGGCGTGAGCAGATTCCAATCAACCTGCCTCTGGTGATGGGAGACCGCACGCGCCTGCGGCAGGTAACACTCAACTTGTTGAGCAATGCCGTGAAATTCACCGAGAATGGCTACGTTGCAATCAAAGTCCGTGTTGAAGATAAAACGGTTCTGGTGGAAGTCAGCGATTCAGGGATGGGTATCCCGCTGGATGAGCAGGAAGTGATATTTGATGAATTCCGTCGCTCCGAACGCAGCGTTGCTCGTGGCTATGGCGGAATGGGATTGGGGCTGGCAATCACGCGACGCTTAATCGAATTGCATGGCGGCAATATTGGTGTGCGCTCAGCAGGTGCGGAGGAAACCGGCTCCACTTTTTATTTCAGCCTGCCTGTAATGATAAACTTGGCAACAGATGTTGAAACCCAAAATAACCGAAGCAATATTGTTTTACTCTTAAGCGAGAATAAATCCACTCCTCTGCAGCAACATCTTCAACGCAAGGGCTTTGAAGTAGAAGTGATGGATGTCTCTCATCAGCCAGAATGGCTTGCGCAGGTCATCTCTCAACCGCCTGGCGCTGTGGTGCTGGATTTTCAACCAGCCAAAGACCGCGGCTGGGAGTTGATGCAACTACTCAAACAGAATTCCGAAACCCTGGATATTCCCGTGCTATTCTACAACCTGTCTCCTGAACTTGCGCAGGGGTCAATACTCACAATGGATTATCTTGCCAAACCCATTGGCAGCGCAGAACTTTCTCAGGCACTGGAACGCATGGGACTCAAGTGTGAAGACAAGCGCAGCACCATATTAGTCGTGGACGATGACCCCAACGTGCTCGATATGCATGTCCGTATGTTGGAAAACCAGGTAAGCTGCGGCATTCTCAGGGCGCGCAACGGAAAGCAGGCATTGGAAATGATGCAACAACAGCGCCCCGATCTGGTGCTTCTGGACCTGATGATGCCTGAAATGGATGGATTTGAATTGCTGCAAAAGATGCGGGAACAGGATGCCACCCGAAATATTCCAGTCATCGTACTTTCGGCGCAAATTCTCACATCACACGATATGACGAGATTGCAGGAAGGTGTGGCAGTCGTCCTCGGAAAGGGATTGTTCAGCATTGAGGAAGTGCTGACACAGGTGGAAGCAGCCTTGAGCCACAGTAAACGTCTGGGTGGACAAACCTCACATACGGTTCGGCAGGCAATGGCTTTTATCCACGAACACTATGCCGAGCCTATCTCTCGGGCTGACTTGGCGCGTCATGTCTCTATTACAGAACGCTACCTAACACACTGTTTTCACCAAGAGATGAACATTACACCCATGGCTTACATCAACCGCTATCGAGTGAAGCGTGCCAAAATGCTGCTTGAGCAGGGAAATTTGAACATCACCGAAGTGGCTCTGGCTGTGGGATTTTCCGATGGCAGTTATTTCAACCGTGTTTTTCGGGAGGAAGTTGGTTTGACGCCCGGCGCCTACCAGCGCGGCGAGCAACTTAAAAAGTAGATATTCTCAGACAAGCGTTGGGGTAATCTAAAGAATATGCTTCAAATGAGTTGAGAGAAAACGGTGTTGCGTGTTCCGTTTTGAGGGTTTACCCTTTTGAGATACGCAACACGTTACATACTGCAAGGCTTCAACTGGGGGATTTTTATATTTTGTCCAATAATCCAAAAGCAAACTCCAATTTTGCAAGACTCCCGTGACAGTTTATGGCAAACTAGTGTTAGTCAGAAGCGCAGACATGGCTATTTGTCGTGCTTAAACCACCTATGCCAAAACTTGACCAAACTAACGTTCGATTATGTGTTATTGGTGAATCAGACCCTTTTCTAGCCCGCTTGTTACAACGATTTGCTGAAAAGAGTGGGATGCAGATTCAACTCGCGCAGACCGGGGAAGATGTGTTGGAACTGGCGCAACGGAACAAACCAGACCTTATTATCCTGGATCCAGAACTGCCGGGAAAAGTAAGAGGCTGGGAAGCTGCTCAGGCATTAAGAGCCAGCAATCAGTCCAGTCGCACATCTGTAATTATTTGCTCCTGGCTTAAGAAAACTGAGGCGCTAGCGCTGGTCGAACAGATGTCTGCTTATCTGCAAAAGCCAGATTTACGTTACGAAGACTTTACAGAGGCATTGAAAGCGACTGGCGTAAAACCTCGAGCCAACGGCAAAAACCGTTCCAACATACCGCCGGGGCTGACTTAGCAAAACTATTATTTTTGGAGGTAGAAATGAATTCAAGAGAAAGAGTACAACTCGCGCTAAATCATAAAGAAGCTGACCGCGTCCCGCTCGACTTGGGTGGCAGCGGTCAGACTGGGATGCACGTTTCCACGGTTTACGCCTTGCGTCAGGCGCTCAAACTCGATCCACCAGGCACTCCCATCAAGGTGATTGAGCTGTTCCAAATGCTAGGCGAGATAAAGCCAGACTTGCAGGATGCGCTGGATGTGGATGTAATAAGCCTCAGTGGGCGCATCAATTTTTTTGGTTTCAAAAACGAAGGCTGGAAACCCTGGACTACTTTCGATGGAACCCCTGTTTTGGTGCCTGAACTGTTCAACACTGAACCTGATGAGCATGGTGAAATTTTGATGTATGCTCAAGGCGACACATCCATGCCGCCGTGCGCCAAAATGCCCAATGGCGGATATTATTTTGACTCAATTATGCGCCAACTGCCTTTTGATGATGACAGTCTAAAAGTGGAAGACAATCTGGAAGAGTTCGGTCCAGTCCCCGACGATGAACTGGAATACCTAAAAACCGAATCGGAGAAACTTTACGCAGAAACTGACAAAGCTATCGTTTTGGGTTTGGGCGGAATGGCATACGGCGACATTGCTCTGGTTCCGGGACCCACGCTCAAGAATCCCAAAGGCATCCGCGACATTACTGAATGGTACATGAGCACAGTCACCCGTCAGGACTACATAAGTCAGGTTTTCGAACGTCAGTGTGAAATTGCACTGGAAAACCTGCCTAAGATCTATGCCGCCGTCGGCAACCGCGTCACGGTCGCCTGGGTGAGCGGAACAGACTTCGGCGCGCAAAACAACTGCTTTATCTCGCCCAAGGCATTCCGCTCGCTTTACAAACCTTTTTACAAGCGTGTCAACGATTGGATACATCAGAATACTACATGGAAGACTTTCATTCATTCCTGCGGTTCCATCCTTCCCATTATCCCTGACATTATTGAGGCTGGTTTTGATATTCTGAATCCAGTCCAAACCTCGGCGGCGAACATGGATCCGACAGTGCTAAAAACGCGCTTTGGCGATCAGGTTACATTCTGGGGCGGCGGCGTGGATACACAAAAAGATCTGCCGTTTGGCACCCCTGATGATGTGCGCACTCAAGTACGCGAGCGTCTTCAAATTTTTGGCAATGGCGGCGGATTTGTCTTCAACCCGATTCACAATGTCCAAGCCCAGGTTCCGATTGAGAACTTGTTGGCGATGTATGAAACCATCCGCGACTATGGGCGTTATTGAGTTTTTTCTGAAAGATTACCTTATTGGTAGGGTTTTTATACCGATGATGGGCTGTTTGTTCCCTGTATTTAATCTGGCGATTTGTCCAATAATCCAAAGATAAACGCCAATTTTGCAAGACTTCTATTACCATTTGTGACAAACTAAGACTATCAGAAAGTGCATCAACTCGTCCGAATCACCCGCGAGCGCGCACCCTGAAATTCGTTTCCAACCTGTCCTACTTTGACAGGAAGTCCATTTTCATCTTGAAGGAGAAAAGAAAAAATGAAACGTACCCTGTACTATCTTTTGACCACTGTGTTGCTTGCGGCTTTTGTACTTGCCGCTTGCGCCCCGGCTGCTGCCACTGATGTACCTGCGGCAGATAGCGGGAAACCGCTTTTCGTCGTGATCAACAAGAGCGCAGATCAGCAATACTTCATTGACCTGCAGACCTCGTTCGTTGATACAGCTGCCGGTCTCGGCGCAGACTCAAAGAAATTTGATGCCAAACTCGACCCGAACCTGGGCGTGAGTTTGGTCAACGATGCCATCTCCGCTGGAGCCAAAGGCATCGCCATCACCGTCCCCGATCAGACCATTGGACCCGCCATCGCCAAAGCCGCCAAGGATGCAGGCGTTGTCCTCATCGCGACTGACGATGGTATCTTAGACGAAGCTGGAAACCCTGTCCCGTTCGTTGGTTTCGACGGCAAGGATATGGGCAAGAAGGTTGGCGAAGCTGCCGCAAAATTGCTCACTGACAGCGGATGGCTCAAAGATTCCGCCAAGAAAGTCGGCGTGTTGTCGGTTGAAGTCCAGACCCTCTCGGTTTGCAACGACCGCACCGATAATGAAAAAGCCGCTGTGATCGCCGCTGGCGTTCCCGAAGCTCAGATCTTCCCCGTTCCCTACACTGGCGAAGCCCTCTCTTCTCAAGATGCGGCTGGTCCTGTCATCACCGCCCACCCTGAAATCACCAACTGGATCGTCTTCGGTTGTAACGATGAAGGCGCTTTGGGTGCTCTGAATGCACTCGCCACCGCAGGCGTGAAGACCGACGATGTAATTGGTGTGGGTCTCGGCGCTTACGAAGCCTGCAAGTTCTGGGCTGCTGGTCAGGAATCTGGTTTCAAGGCTGGTCTGTTCATCTCCGGCTTGGATGTCGGCGCAACTGCGGCAACCGTTCTTTATGATGCAGTCGTCAACGGCAAAGCTCCCGCCGTAAATTCCTATGCTCCAACCTCCATTGTGGATGCGTCCAATTTCAAGACAGTAATGGATTCGCTTTCTGTGGCAAACTGTTCTGCTGGAGCTCCCGCCGCACCTGCCGCAACTGAGAAACCGCTTTTCGTCATCATCAACAAGAGCGCAGATCAGCAGTACTTCATTGACCTGCAGACCTCGTTCGTTGATACTGCTGCTGGTCTCGGCGCAGACTCAAAGAAATTTGATGCCAAACTCGACCCGAATCTGGGCGTGAGCCTGGTCAACGATGCCATCTCCGCTGGAGCCAAAGGCATCGCCATCACCGTCCCCGATCAGACGATTGGCCCCGCCATCGCCAAAGCCGCCAAGGATGCAGGCGTAATTCTCATCGCCACCGATGACGGAATTTTAGACGAAGCTGGAAACCCTGTCCCGTTTGTTGGTTTCGACGGCAAGGATATGGGCAAGAAGGTCGGCGAAGCTGCCGCCAAATTGCTCACTGACAGCGGATGGCTTAAAGATTCCGCCAAGAAAGTCGGCGTGTTGTCGGTTGAAGTCCAGACCCTCTCGGTTTGCAACGACCGCACCGATAATGAAAAAGCCGCCGTGATCGCCGCTGGCGTTCCCGAAGCTCAGATATTCCCCGTTCCCTACACTGGCGAAGCCCTCTCTTCTCAAGATGCGGCTGGTCCTGTCATCACCGCCCACCCTGAAATCACCAACTGGATCGTCTTCGGTTGTAACGATGAAGGCGCTCTGGGTGCATTGAATGCCCTCGCCACCGCAGGCGTGAAGACCGACGATGTCATTGGTGTGGGTCTCGGCGCTTACGAAGCCTGCAAGTTCTGGGCTGCTGGACAACCCTCCGGTTTCAAGGCTGGTCTGTTCATCTCCGGCTTGGATGTCGGCGCAACCGCCGCAACCGTTCTTTATGATGCAGTCGTCAACGGCAAAGCTCCCGCCGTAAATTCCTATGCTCCAACCTCCATTGTGGATGCGTCCAATTTCAGCACTATAATGGACCCGATCTCTGTAGGAAACTGCTCCAAGTAAATTAGATTCTCTTATTCCTGGGACTCGCATTACCGTGAGGGTCCCAGGAATACCTGCAAAATAATTGCAGGGGAAGGTTACTTCAATATGACTGAAACAGCGCTTTCCAATCCCCCCCCACTTCCTCTCGTCAAACCTGGAACACTTGAGATACGCGGCATTAGCAAGGCGTTTCCAAATGTTCAGGCGCTCACTGATGTTTCGCTTGACATCCGCCCGGGTGAAATTCTTGCTTTCATGGGTGAGAATGGGGCAGGAAAGTCAACGCTCCTGAAAATTATCAACGGCGATTACCAGCCGGATACAGGTACGCTCTTGATGAACGGACAGCAGCTAACGTTTTCAAGTCCGCATGTTGCCCACAAGGCTGGAATTCGTGTCATCTACCAGGAACCTGAAATCATTCCAGGGGTGGATGTGGCCGAGAACATCTGGGTCGGCGAATTGCCAAAACGATTCGGACTTCTTGACCGCACCCGTCTAAACGAACAGGTTCGAGGTAGCTTGAAAGAATATGGGTTTGAAGGCGCCCTACCGATGACTTTGCTCGGCGATGAACTCTCCTCCGCCCAGCGTCAACTTGTGGAAATTATGCGCGCCCTTAAATCGGGTGTGCGTGTTCTTGCGCTCGACGAGCCTACATCCTCACTGACAGACGATGAAGTGGATCGTCTCTTTGCGCTTGTGCGCCGCCTGCGTGATGAAGGCGTGGCGATCATTTATGTGTCGCATCGAATTAAAGAGATTTTGCAGCTATGTGACCGAGTCGCAATCCTGCGTGACGGAAACCTGATTGCAGTCAAACCAGCCGCCGAACTGAATGATGCCGAAATCGTGCGTCTGATGGTTGGGCGCGAACTTTCATCGGTCTTCCAGCGCAAGCGGGCAGGCACAAGCCGTGAAATCCTGCGAGTCGAAAACATAAAAAGCAACTGGCATGATGATGTAAGCTTCCGCATCAACGCCGGTGAGGTGGTGGGGTTTGCCGGGCTTGTGGGAGCGGGTCGCACCGAACTTGCAAAGGTGATCTTCGGCGAGTTGCCCAAAAACAGCGGGCATGTCATTCTCGACGGACAGGATGTAACCATTCACCGCCCGGATGAAGCCATTGCTAAAGGAATTGGGTTCGCACCGGAAGACCGCAAACGCGAAGGTCTGGTGCTCATTCGCAGTGTTTTGGAAAACGCTTCGATGGCGATTCTAAAACAACTCAGCCGATTCCATTTTGTCAACAGCCGCCTGGAGCGTACGGTCATATCAAAATTTATCGAGAAACTTCGCGTACGAACACCGTCCCTCGAACAGGAGGTCGGGAAGCTCTCCGGCGGCAACCAGCAGAAAATTGTTCTGGCGCGCTGGTTGGCGGCAAAACCAAAGGTGTTGATTCTCGATGAGCCGACGCGGGGGATTGATGTTGGCGCAAAGGCGGAAATCTACCGCCTCATTGATGACCTTGCCAATGAAGGTTTGGGAATCATGTTGATCAGTTCCGAACTGTCGGAGATTCTTGGACTCTCCGACCGTATCTATGTCATGCAAAATGGGCGGATCAGCGGAGAGTTGGATGGAAAAACCGCCACCGAAGAGGCAGTCCTCGGGTTGGCGATAAAAGATCATTTTGCGGCGAATCAAAAAGCGACCGAAATATCAAATCAGAAGGACAGCACACTATGAGCGAAAAACAGACGAAACAAACCACAGCCCCAGTGAAAGGCGGCGATACATTGAAGCGAGCCGTTGGCTTTATCGGCACAGACAACCTCTCGCTGATGTTTGCGCTCGTATTCCTTGTCTTCCTTGTGACGATCGTCAGCGGCTGGTTTGGAATGGACGGAGGCGACAAATTCTTCTCCTGGCAGAATCTCATGAACAGCCTGGCTCAGGCTGTTGTCATCGTCGGTTTGATTGCGATCGGTGAGACGGTTGTGATCATTGCCGGCGGGCTGGATATTTCCGTCGGTTCGATTGCGTCAATCGGCTCGGTGGTCGCTGCATCTGTCCTTGTGGGCGTGGGAACAATTGGATCACTCAGTTTCCTCACCGGCAACGTGGTGATTGCAGTGTTGGCAGGAATTATTGCAGGCATGATCGCCGGGGCTATCAACGGTGCGATCATCACCACCCTGCGAGTCAATCCAACGATTGCCACGCTCGGCACACTAGCTGCTTTTGCTGGCTTTGCGTTTTTGCTGGCACCCGACGGCAAACCAGTCGGCGTTATGACACAGCCAAGCTTTACATGGCTGGCTCAGGGACGCTTTCTGGAAGATGCGGCAATCCCGGCGTTGGGTGGCGCAAAGTGGACTGGGATTCCAGTCCTGACCGTGATTTTGGTAATCGTGGCAATTTTTGCCCATATCCTCATGAGTTACACCGACTTTGGGCGGGCAATCTACGCCATCGGCGGGAATGCCACGGCTGCCCGCCTGGCTGGCATCAACCTCTCCAGAGTAAAAATCCTCATGTATATGCTGTCGGGCGGTATTGCTGGACTCTCCGGCGTTCTTCTTGCGGCACGAACCACTTCAGGAAATCCAATTAACGGCAACGGGCTGGAATTACAGGCAATAACGGCGGTATTCCTCGGCGGTGCAGCCACGTCCGGCGGAAAAGGAACAATCGTCGGTACATTTCTTGCAGTCATTCTGGTTGGCGTTCTCAACAACGGCATGAATCTGCTTGGCTTCAACACCTTTATTCAGCGCGTTGCGCTTGGCTTACTGTTGGTTGCAGCAGTTGCAACTTCGCAGTGGCGGCAGGCGCGCGCAGAGAGTTCCCGTACACGTATTGCCAATGCAAGCTAATTTTTCGACAACAGAAAGAACGTCCTGAAGGTTTCATTGAAAAAACTTATTCGGCATTTCAAACCCTTGGGACGTTCCATAAGACTACGGCAAAATAAGGAGCAAAAATGGAACCCATTATTAAAGAAATCCACACCAATGTTATGGAAGGAAACGTCACTTCCGTCAAGGCAAATGTCCAGGCTGCGATTGATGCGGGTATCCCTGTATCCGACATCCTGAACGATGGAATGATCGCCGCGATGGCTGAAGTGGGTCATCTTTTTGAAGAGGGTGAATGTTTCGTTCCCGAAATGCTGATCGCCGCCCGCGCCATGCAGACGGGACTGGCTTTGCTCAAACCCCATCTTAAGAACGCAGAAGTTGTTTCGGCGGGCAAGGTTGTGGTTGGCACCGTCAAAGGTGATTTGCACGACATCGGCAAGAACCTGGTTGCCATGATGCTCGAGGGCGCAGGCTTTGAAATTATTGACCTCGGCACCGATGTTCCCGCCGAAAAATTTGTGGAAGCCGTTCGCAATCAAGGCGCACAAATTGTAGCCATGTCTGCCCTGTTGACAACCACTATGCCTTCCATAAAAAATACGATTGATGCACTGAACGCTGCCGGGTTACGTGGACAGGTCAAGGTGATGATTGGCGGTGCACCGGTCACTCAAAACTATGCCAATCAGGTCGGCGCTGACGGTTTCGCGCCTGATGCCAGCCGCGCAGTGGCAACAGCAAAAGAATTGATGGCAACCTAAAAGAAGGTACAAGATGAAACCTCGTGACCGTGTTTTGATGGCACTCAATCATGAAGTGCCTGACCGATGCCCCATGCAGGTATCGTTCACGCCTGAGTTTGCCGCGCGTCTCGAAAAAGACATGAATCTCGGAGGCGAAGATAAAATTCACAACCCGCATGGCGGCGGCAATACCTACGAGTTGGAACGCTCTCTCGGACAAGACCTGCTTTTAACATCCGTCGGCTGGGCAAACTCCTATTATCAGGAAGCAAAAGAATACGTTGATGAATGGGGCATCGGCTGGAGGTCGGCGGAGTACGAAACGCCGTTTGGCGTTGGGCGTTACACGGAAATGAACATCCACCCTCTGGCTGAGGATAACGCCATTGAGCATTATCAAGCTCCCGACCCAAACCGCCCTGAACTCTACCGCGAAGCGGAATGGATGTTGAAGACCTTCAAGGATGAATATTGGATTGTCGGTGTAACAGTCACAACCATGTTTGAGACTGCCTGGGCACTGCGCGGTTACGAACGCATGTTGATCGACTTCGCCCTCAAACCCGATCTCGCTGAACGCTTACTCGAAATCCCCTATCAATATCACCTGACAGCCGCAAAAAAATTAACCCAAATGGGTGTGGATATGATCTGGATTGGTGATGACATCGGCGCGCAACATGCCATGATCATTTCGCCAAAAATGTGGCGCAAGTTCTTCAAGCCGCGCATGGCGAATTTCATCTCTGAATTGAAGAGTATCAATCCGCAGGTCAAGGTCGCCTATCACTCAGACGGTGTGGTCAACCCGATCATCCCCGACCTGATCGAAATTGGGCTGGATGTGCTCAACCCAATCCAACCCGCCAGCATGGACCCAGCCAAATTGAAACAGGAATTCGGCGACAAGTTATGCTTCTGGGGTTCGATTGACGAACAACACACGTTGCCATTTGGAAGCGCCGATGATGTGAAGACCGAAGTTCAGACCCGCCTGAATACACTTGGCAAAAAAGGCGGACTGATTATCGGTCCCACACATCACGTTCAACTGGATACACCGATGGAAAACTTCTGGGCGATGGTCAACACCATCCAGCAAACGCCCTACTCAACACTTTAGTCGGCAGGAGCATTTGCCATGAATTCCACGATCAGCCAAACCATCTGGCATGGAGTCAACGCCGTTGCGCTAGAAAATGAAAACCTGATCACGGTCATCGTCCCCGAGATGGGTGCCAAGTTGGTTTCATTGTTCGACAAGCGCAGCCAGCACGAATGGCTGGTTGGTCCGGGCAATCGACCATTTCAAAAAGTGCCGTACGGTTCCCCATTCACAGAACAGGATATGAGCGGCTGGGACGAAATGTTCCCGACCATTGTCGCCTGCGACTATCCCGCGCCCGGCGTACATCACGGCTTGTCCCTGCCTGACCACGGCGAAGTTTGGGCTCTGCCTTGGGAAATGGAAAAGGCAACGGATGAAAGCCTCACCCTCAGCGTGAACGGTCCCGCCCTGCCCTATCGCCTAATGCGCACCGCCGAATACACTTCCCCATTCACCCTTCAACTCTCCTATCGGCTGGTAAACCTTGGTCAGGAAGCCATGCCCTACCTGTGGTCAGCCCATCCGCAATTTGCCTGCGGTCAGAGCGCCGAAGTTATCTTTCCGCCACAGGTCACAGAGGTTTGCAACTCCCTCCCCGAAGCCTACGGCTGGGGCATTCCAGAAACCCGCTTCGGCTGGAAGGAAGCGATCAAGCCAAACGGCGACCGTGTCCGTATTGACCGCATCGGTTCGCCATCCCAGCATCAGGCGCGGAAATTTTTCGTCCTGCCAGATGTCCGCGCCGATTGGTCGGGATTGATCAACCGCCCATCAAACGACTGGCTGCTCATGGAATGGGAATCGAATCTCATCCCCTATCTTGGATTGTGGATCGACGAAGGCGCGATTAGCGCGGAATCAGTTGCAGCCCCCGAACCAATGACCGGCTTCTACGACAGCCTCGCTGTGGCTTGGAACAAAAAACGAGTCGCCATGATCGACCCCGGTGCCAGCGCAGACTGGAAGTTGAGTGTCCGCTTTGGCACAGGCAAAGAAAACTTTCCCATTCCCTCGTAGAAATTTTCAGCAAAAGGAGTTCAAATGAATAACCTTGAACGTTTCAAGAAAGCGCTTAATTGGGAACCTATTGACCGCCTGATGACCTACGACTACTTGGACAATCGGGAAATCCTTGTTCAGCATGGCGGATTTGATTCATCCAAAACCTACAGCTTCCAGGAATTGATAGAAGTAAATGCCAAAGCCTGGAAAAACATCGGGGTGAACATCACCCGCTCGGTCTATGACCCCGTCAACCATTGGATGGGAGGCAAGGTCACCAACTGGATTCGCTTCTTTGGTGTTGATCCATCGGAATGGGGTGTGACACAGGCAGGAGACACAGCCTGGATTTCGAAGCGCCCCTTCAAAACGCTTGCCGAACTCGAAAAGCACATGCCCCAAAAACCGCGTTATGAAGATGTTCGGGATTGGTACCAGCCGGTCATCCGCCAGATACAAGGAACCCTTGCCGAACATGATATTGTTTATATCGGCGCAGTAGAAGGTCCCATCACCGATGCCTACACCTTCATGGACATGGAGTTATTTTCACTCGCCATTTACGACGCCCCCGAATTGGTTTCGCACATCATGGATTGCACTGGTTTATTCTCGGCTTACATTGCCAGGGCGTACGCCGAAGTAAGCGACGTCCCGTTGATGTTCATGGGGGAGGATATATCCGGGACGACAGGACCCATTTTCAGTCCCAAATTTGTCCGAGCACAAGGTCTGCCCCGCTGGAAGTGGATCACCGAACCGATTAAGGAAAAAGGGATGAAATTCCTCTATCACACCGATGGCAGGTATGGAAAATTCCTCCCCTTGATTTTTGACGAGTTGGGAGCCGATGGACTGAATCCCATCGAGCGCAACAACTGCAACGATATTTTCGAGATCCGAAAGGAATATCCGCACAAATTACTTTTTGGGAATGTCTGTTGTATGCACACCCTCCCAAATGGCGCACTCGGTGATGTGGAAGATGAAACGCTCGAGTTGATCGAAAAAATCGGACCGCAGGCTGGTATTTTTATCGGCTCCTCAAGCGAGATACACGATGCAGTTCCGGTGCCCAATGCGGTAAAGATGTACCAGACCGTTCTCGAATACGGAAACTTCCCCATTAATGTTGAGCGCATCCGCGCCAGAAGAACAGAATTAAGAGAGAAGGGCGAACTCAACCTGCGTGCAACCCTGGAACTCTAACGATTATTGGTATTTATCGGAAGTAACACAAGCATTCTGGCGGCTGCAGATTTTTACACCTGCAGCCGTTAGATTAAGAGGATCACATGACCCCAAAAATCACAAGCAAAACCCAATTGAACGATTACAGCTTGACCGGAAAAAATGCCGCCCTGGCTGTTGAGCATGGACTGGCTGATGCCAAGTGGTACGCGTCTCCGATATCAAAGGAAAAGATGCGCGAACTATTGGAACGGCGTGACAGCCCGGCGATTCAAGACACCCTGCTCTGGTTTGCCCTGCTTTTTATCTCCGGCTATTGCGGTTATTTACTTTGGGGCAGTTGGTGGACAGTCATCCCCTTTGCAATTTATGGCATATTGTATGCCTCGGTTTCGGATTCACGCTGGCATGAAACCAGCCACGGCACAGCCTTCAAAACGGACTGGATGAACAACGCACTTTATGAAATATCCTCCTTCATGATCAGGCGTGAATCAATCCCCTGGCGCTGGAGTCATACCCGTCATCACAGCGATACAAGCATCGTGGGACGCGACCTGGAAATTGCAGTTCCGCGCCCTGTCGACCTTGGGGCTACGCTCCTCAAATTTATCCACATTACCTCAGCGATCAAATACACGCAGGGCATGTTGCTGCACTGTACAGGCAGGTTCACAGCGGCGGAACGCACCTACATTCCCGAATCAGAGTACGGGAAAATTATTTTCAGGGCGCGCATTTATTTCATCATCTATGCCGGGGTCATCGCCCTGTCTATCTACACCCGAAGCATGTTGCCCTTGATGTATATTATTCTGCCAAATTTTTATGGGACATGGCTGACGGTAATCTACGGATTAACCCAACATGCCGGGCTGGCAGAGAACGTCCTCGACCACCGCTTGAACGCCCGCACTGTTTACATGAACGCCATCAATCGCTACCTTTACTGGAATATGGGGTATCACGTTGAGCATCACATGTTCCCATTGGTTCCCTACCATGCCCTGCCCAAACTGCATGAACTGGTCAAGGCGGATAACCCGGCGCCCTACAATGGATTATTGGATGCCTATCGGGAAATCATCCCCGCGCTGATTCGTCAGTCCAAAGACCCGTCTTATTTCATTCAACGCCAACTTCCAGCGCCCGTCAATCGTGCGGATATGTCTGCCGGCTCACAGGTGATCAGCGGCGCAGGCAAGCCGATTGTCGAAGGCTGGATCGAAGTCTGTGATGCCAGCCTGCTGCAAAGGGAGGATGTGCTGCGCTTCGACCACGATAATAAAACGTACGCCATCTATCAAACCGCCGAGGATATATTCCATGCGACCGATGGCATCTGCTCGCACGGCAATGCACACCTGGCTGATGGATTTGTGAAAGGCACATTGATCGAGTGCGCCAAACATAACGGACGTTTTGACATCCGTGATGGATATCCCCAGCGTCTGCCCGTATGTGTTGGAATCAAAACCTACGCAGTACGTGAAAGTCACGGCAAACTTCAACTGGATTTGAACTCCGCAGGCGGCTCCGGAGTCACTGCCCCAGCCACCACCTACACCTTCCGCGTGGTCAGCAATGACAATGTTGCCACCTTTATCAAGGAGTTGGTACTGGAACCCGAAAGCAATTCTCCAAAACTGGAGTATCAACCTGGGGATTATATGCAGATCGACATTCCAGTTTACGAGCAGCGAACCCTGCAAAATATCGAAATCCAACAGCCTTATGCGGCTGTCTGGCAATCCCAGCACATTTTCGATTTCAAAGCAGGCAACCCCAGCCCATGCCGCCGTAATTATTCGTTGGCGACCAACCCCGCCACAGACAAACAGCTTCGATTCAACGTCCGCATCGCCACTCCGCCGCGCGGCGTGGACTGTAATGCTGGAAGCGGTTCCTCGTATATCTTTGGCTTGAGGCCGGGTGATAGGGTCACGGCGATTGGTCCATTCGGTGAATTTCATATCAAGGAAACAGAACGGGAATTGGTTTATCTGGGCGGCGGCGCAGGAATGGCTCCGTTAAGGTCTCACCTTTCACATCTTTTGGAGACCCGAAAAACATCAGTCCGCGTGAGTTATTGGTATGGAGCGCGTTCTCTGCAGGAAATGTTCTATCAGGGTTATTTTGAAAACCTTGCGGCGCAAAATAAAAATTTCAGTTTCCACATTGCGCTGTCCGAACCACAGCCAGAGGATAAATGGCAGTCACATACAGGCTTTATTCATGATGTCCTCAAGCGTGAATATATTGACTCACATCCAGACCCGAAGAGTATCGAGTATTTTCTCTGCGGACCACCTGCGATGATCCAGGCTGCCACGGTCATGCTCAAGAACCTTGGCGTTCCTCCAACCCAGATCGCATTCGATGAATTTTAGTTGATTGGTGATGCAAGCCTTATTAAACAGGAGATAAACATGGAACTACGATTAGCCAGACATCTATGGGGTATTACCGAGGACTGGGAACAAGCTTTCCCACGGATTAAATCCGAAGGGTACAGCGTGATTGAAACATCAATCCCTGCCCCGGAGAATCAGGCGCGATTTCGTGAATTGCTCGACCAAAATGGTTTTGACTATATCGCCATGATCTCCACCAAAGGCGGCACAGTTGCAGAGCATCTCAATTCATTCCGCGCGCAAATTGAAGCAAGCCGCGCATTGAAGCCGATCATCATCAACAGCCAAAGTGGACGAGATGCCTGGAGCGAAGACCAAAGCCGGGATTTTTTTGATCAGGCTTTGGCGGCGGAATCCGCGCTTGACATCCCCGTCGCCCATGAAACCCATCGCGGACGAATATTGTTTAATCCTTGGGTGACACAACGATTGATCCAGCATTTTGAAAGTTTACATCTGTGTTTTGACATCAGCCATTGGGTTTGTGTGTGCGAACGTTTGTTGGATACCGAGTTGGATATTATCCAACAGTGCGCCGAACGCTGCATTCATTTGCATACGCGTGTTGGCTATGAACAGGGACCGCAAGTGCCTGATCCGCGCGCGCCTGAGTATCAACGTCACCTCGAAGCACATGAACAGTGGTGGCAGGTGGTTTGGGATGCACAAATTGCGCGTGGACAAACAATCTGCACCCTGACACCTGAATTCGGTCCGCCGGATTATTTACACACGCTGCCCTACAGTAATATGCCAGTTGCAGATCTAAGGGAAGTCTGTAATTGGATTGCGCAGCGACAAGCCGTGCGCTTCGCAAATCAGTACGCCGGAAAAAGCTAAATCAATTTGCTGCAAGTGGTTTATGGTATATCTAAAAAATTTGTGAAAGTATTTTATTCACCCCAATGTGAGAGGTTTATATGAGCGAAAATCTGACCACCCTGCTTAGATCAAAAACTAAAACGATCAAGATCAACAGAGATTTACCCACCGCCATCATCGGCGAACGTATCAATCCCACCGGGCGCAAGGCTGTGTTGGAAGCCTTGCAAGCTGGCAACTTTGACATTGTACGCAAAGATGCACTTGACCAGGTGGCGGCTGGGGCCGCGGCATTGGATATCAACGCTGGTGTGCCGGGCGCAGATGAGCCCGCCTTAATCCAGCAAATCATCCGCAATGTAACGGAAGTGGTGGATGCGCCGCTGTGCATTGATACTGCTGACCCGTTGGCGCTGGCGGCGGCACTCTCCATTTACGAAGGCAAAGCTTTGATCAATTCTGTCAACGGCGAAGAACATTCTCTGGCGAGAGTCCTGCCATTGGCTAAAGAATATGGAGCGGCAGTCATCGGTCTATGCATGGACAATAACGGTATTCCCGCCACAGCCGAACAACGCTTCGCAGTAGCAGCACGCATCATTGAACGCGCAACAAAGATAGGCATCGCGCTTGAAGATGTAGTTATCGACCCACTGGCAATGGCAATGAGCGCAGACAGCAAAGCCGGGAGAGTTACATTGGATACGATTGAAATGGTCGTCAGAGAATTCGGCGTCAATATCTCAATGGGTGCCAGTAACATTTCATTTGGTATGCCAGACCGCAAATTTATCAACGCCACGTATATTGCCATGGCGATCCGCGCCGGTTTGACCTGTCCAATCACCAATCCCTTACAGACTGAAGTCCATACAGCCATATTAGCTGCCGACCTTTCCATGGGACGCGATGAGTATGGCATGGGTTGGATCAAAGCTTATCGCAAACGCGAAAAAGGGAAAGTCGTATCGTGAGCGAGTTAATCACGCAAAACAGACCCATTGTCATTTTAGCCTGTCAGGTTTTTCAACACTGGCTTGAACAACTGTTGCCGGATGGACTTACCGCAAATCTCACTTTTTTCGATTACGGACTACATGTCGTTCCTAAGAATCTGCGCAAAACCATTCAACAGGCAATTGATAGTATTGAGCAGCCCAGTTTGATCGTGCTGGGCTATGGTCTGTGTGGAAATGGATTGGATGGCATCAACGCAGGAAAACACTTTTTGTTGATTCCTCGTACTGACGATTGCATCGCCATCCTGCTTGGCTCTTATCAGGCATACCTTCGTGAGATGAAAAAAAAACCTGGCACGTATTACCTTTCCAAAGGCTGGCTCGAAGCAGGCACAAATCCACTGGCGGAGAGCCGCAAGTATGAAGAGAAATATGGCGCAGAGACAGCAAACTTTGTAATGGACACACAGTATCGTCATTACCGGCGCTTGATGATGGTGGCACGCAATGAACAGGAATTGGAAACCTACCGTCCGCAAGCGCAGGAGGTCGCCGCTTACTGCACCCGCTGGGGAATGCGCTACGAAGAATTAATCGGCACGGACGACTATCTGCAACGGCTGGTGGAAATTGCCATCGGTCTTGAGCAAACAGGGGATGAATTTCTACTTATTCCGCCCGGGGGTATGTTAACCCAGGCTCACTTTATTCGCTGAAAGGAGACATCACATGCCAGTCTTTACCCCAGGCCGCCGTTATCAAAATCCCTTTATGCCATTCAAACGTGAGCCGTTCAAAAAACGAGCGCTCGCAAAAATAGAACTCATCGTGAAGGGTCCGCTGTTTGGATGCCGCATGTGTGGTAATTGCCTCCTGCAGGAGACGGCGTTCATCTGCCCGATGGAATGTCCCAAAGGATTGCGAAACGGTCCATGCGGAGGTTCGACCCCTGAAAAATGTTATGTGGATGAATCGCGTCCATGCATTTGGTATAAGATCTATGAACGGTCCTATAAACTTGGGCGCGAGGGATTACTGCTTGAAGTTTTACCGCCATTGGATTGGGAAAAAGCGGGGACAGAGACGTGGGGCGATGTATTGGAACAGGCAAAAAGCGTTGGGGCAAAAAAGATCTTTGCGGGTCTCGCTGCACGTGAAACCGGTTCTGTTTCGAAGACATTAGATTCCATCTTTAGACCCGTGCGACAACCCGCCTGGTGGCAGGGAGACTCCTTGTATCATGCGCCAAAAGCTGTGCGTCTTGAACCGGTTTCAGAACTTGAACGCCGATTAAAAGCAGGCGAATTTGTTGTTGCCGCAGAAGTCACACCGCCGCTCTCCCTGAACACCGAAAAGATGAAGCAGAACATTGAATTGCTAAAGCCTTATGTAACTGCGATCAATTTCACCGACAGCCCATCAGCCAGTCCGCGCATGTCTTCGTGGGCATGCAGTAAATTGGCTGTGGACTTGGGCGTAGAACCAGTCATGCAGATCGCGGCGCGAGACCGTACCCGAGTTGGTCTGCAATCTGAAGTAATCGGTGGGGCGGCTCTGGGAGTGCGAAATATTTTGTGCATTACTGGTGATAGCATGGCGCTTGGTACCAGTCCGCGCGGGCGTATGGATATTGTAGATATTGACGCCATTCAAATATTGTGGATCCTGCGTCGTATGCGCGATGAAGGCAAATACCTCGACGGACGCGAGATCAAAACGCCCCCGAAATATTTTCTTGGCGCGGCGGCTTCTCCGTTTGCATCCAATATAAAATTCCAGGCATTGCGCGAACAAAAGAAAGTCAATGCTGGTGCACAGTTTTTTCAGACGAATGTTGTCTTCGACACGGACATTCTGGATGAATGGTTAAATGAAATTGCAAAACGCGATATTTTGGACAAAGTCTATATCATGATCGGTATAACACCGCTCAAGAATTATAAGATCGCCTCATACATGAGCGATAAGGTGCCGGGCATATTTATTCCAAAAAAAATACTCAAACGAATGGAAGATGCCAAAGACAAAGGGAATGAACAGGAGGAAGGGGTACAGATTGCGCTGGAGTTGATCGAAAAGATCAAGACCAAACAAGGCGTACAAGGGATTCATATTATGGCTGTCGGCTGGGAAGAGATCGTGCCGCGGATCGTACGGGAAAGTTTTAACCGCAAGTGACCCGGTTGCGTCTATTGAGTTGGCTTTGGTACATAAACAGGCCAGTTAGCTGTGCTGCTCTTTACTGGTTACTTGCTTCATTCGGTTAGCTTTATGTGTGACGGCAAACAATGCGGTGATTAATATATAACCCCATGGGGCAGGGTGATTTTATCTCTTGTTCTGGCTACTTGGCTTATCTGCAATATTTTTTGGGATTTTAGGCAGAAATTGCGTCAGTCGATAGCTCATGGTTTTCGGTGTTCATGAGGAAGTTGCTCACCGCACTCCAGAAAAAGCATCGGGACGATGTGGCGTGCGGCGCAAGTGTCGGGCAAAGAGCAAGTGCGCCTTCGCAACGACATATTCCAGTAATATGTGAGGGAATTTATTATTTTATGAACCTTTAGTTCTAATTTATGGAGAGAAAAATTATGTCTGATGAAGTAAGGGCTTGGGCAGAGATTGTAAAAATCCCCACCTATAAAATTGGTAAACCGAATAAAAATCCGATGTTCCTTGAAAAGCGGGTCTACCAAGGCAGCAGCGGAGCCGTTTATCCTCATGCGGTGATTGACCGCGTGTTTGATGAGAAAGAGGATAAGGAATATACTGCCCTCTACCTCGAAAATCGCTATCTGAAAATCATGGTCCTGCCGGAGATCGGCGGACGTGTGCAAATGGCTCTCGATAAAACCAATGGCTATCATTTCGTTTATTACAACCATGTGATCAAGCCTGCTTTGGTTGGACTCGCAGGTCCGTGGATTTCAGGCGGCATTGAGTTTAATTGGCCACAACATCATCGTCCCAGTACCTTTGATCCTCTGGATTGGAAAATTGAAGCCCATGAAGATGGGAGTCAAACGGTCTGGTGTGCGGAAATTGAAAAGATGTTTTGCACCAAAGGTATGCACGGTTTTACACTCCATCCTGAACGTGCTTATCTCGAAATTCGCGTCCAGCTTTACAACCGCACTTCCGAACCGCAAACTTTTCTCTGGTGGGCAAATCCAGCGGTATCCGTTCATGACGAATACCAGTCCGTTTTTCCGCCAGATGTCCATGCAGTGATGGATCATGGCAAGCGCGATGTGTCCAGTTTTCCAATCGCTACTGGCACATACTACAAAGTAAATTATGCTCCCGGTACCGACATCAGCCGTTACAAGAATATCCCCGTTCCAACCTCGTATATGGCATATCATTCCGATTTTGATTTTATGGGTGATTACGACCACCGCGCTGAAGCTGGCATGTTGCACATTGCCAATCATCATGTAGTTCCTGGCAAAAAACAATGGACATGGGGCAATGGCGAATTCGGTCAGGCATGGGACAGGCAATTGACAGACGAAGATGGTCCCTACATCGAGTTGATGTGCGGAGCATTCACCGATAACCAGCCCGACTTCTCGTGGATACAACCCGGCGAGGAAAAATCTTTCACCCAGATTTTTATGCCTTATAAAAACATTGGTCCCGCTTGCAACGCAAACGAACATGCCGCGCTCAGTCTGGATGTAAAAAATAACACAGCCCAATTTGGCGTTTACATTTCATCTCCTCGCACAGTGACCGTGAAACTGGACTGCAAAGGACAGACCCTGTACGAAAAATCGGCAACACTCGACCCGGAACACACGCTCTTCGATAGTATCGTCCTGCCCGCCGAAACGAAGCCGCAGGATGTATCCCTCACCATTTTCGCTGAAAATTCCATTCTACTGGCGTACACCCCAGTATCAGATGAGACGCCTGAGATTCCAACACCTGCCAAACCAGCCCGGGCGCCCAAGGAGATTGAGTCCATTGAAGAATTATTCCTAAATGGGCTGCACCTCGAACAATACCGCCATGCTACGTATGCGCCCGAACCCTATTATCTCGAAGCGCTGCGGCGTGACCCAGGTGACAGCCGTTGCAACAACGCGATGGGCTTGCTGCTTTATCGGCGCGGAAAATTCGTCGAAGCCGAGGCATACTTTCGCAAGGCAATTCAACGGCTAACTCAGCGCAATCCCAATCCGTATGACGGCGAGCCGTATTACAACCTAGGCTTGACTCTCAAAATGCAGGGACGCTACAACGAGTCCTTTGATGCCTTCCACAAAGCGGTCTGGAACGCGGCATGGCAGGATGCCGCCTATTTTGAACTCGCGTGCCTCGCCAGCCGAAAAGGGGATTTTCCACAGGCGCTCGATTACGTTGATCGCACCCTGAATCGAAATGGACATCATCACAAAGCGCGTCATCTCAAGATCGGATTGCTGCGCTGCATTGGTCAGGTGGATGCTGCCCGCCTCGAATCGACCCGCAGCCTAGTGGCTGACCCGATGGAGTATGGCACACTCTGGGAACGTTTCCTTCTGGATGGTGATCTCGCTTTTGAGAAAATTGTTCGCAAAAAAATCACCACATATATTGAACTGGCTCTCGATTATGCCCATGCAGGTCTGTTTGATGAATCAATAAAACTGCTGGAACATGTCCACTCTGACCCGATGGCGGCATACACCCTCGGTTGGGTACTGAGTCAATCGGGACAGGATCAGGCTGCGGCGGAGACGTTCCGTCACGCATCCACATTGCCGAGCGATTACTGTTTTCCAAATCGTCTCGAAGATGTGAACATTCTTATAGCCGCGCAGCTTGCAAATCCACAGGATGCCCGCGCTCCGTATTATCTTGGCAATTTCTGGTACGCCCACCGCCGCTATGATGAGGCAATTGCCTGTTGGGAAAACGTGCGGGAACTTGACCCGAATTTCCCCACCGTGCATCGCAATCTGGGGCTTGCTTACTTCAACAAGCGCAATGGCCCACAACAAGCGCTGACTTGTTTTGAAACGGCATTCGCACTTGATCCGACTGATGCGCGGGTATTCTTTGAGCTTGACCAACTCTACAAAGAACTTAACCGCACACCAGCCGAGCGTCTGATTGTTTTACAACAGCACCCTGAACTGGTGGAGCAGCGCGATGACCTTGCAATCGAATACATCACTTTACTCAATTTACAAGGTCATTCAGATGATGCATACCAGTACTTGATGCGGCGTAACTTTCATCCGTGGGAAGGCGGCGAGGGAAAGGTTAGCGGACAGTACATCACCAGTCTTGTAGAAAGAGCCAGAGCGGCGCTGGCAAGCGGCGAAGCTCGTCAAGCAATTGAATTGCTCATGCAGGCACAGGCGTATCCGCACAACCTTGGCGAAGGCAAATTATATGGTGCACAGGAAAACAACATTTTTTATTATCTTGGATGTGCCCATGAATCGCTTGGAGAACACGAACTCGCCCGCCAATCTTTTGAACGCGCGGCAACTGGGCTAAGCGAACCCACTTCCGCCATGTTCTACAATGACCAGCCGCCCGATATGATTTTCTATCAGGGATTAGCTAACCAAAAACTGGGAAGCATCGTCGAGGCACAGGACATCTTCAACAGACTTGTGGACTATGGAGCGACACATCTCCATGACGATGTCAGGATCGATTATTTTGCGGTTTCACTTCCCGACTTTCTCGTGTTTGAGAAAGCCCCCCGACAAATTAACCGCGCGCATTGTCATTACATGATGGCGCTGGGGCACGTGGGTTTGGGAAACATACAGACAGCCCAACAACAGTTTGCCGAGGTACTGGCTCTTGATGCAAATCATTCCGGAGCACTCATCCATCGTTCCATCTTTCTAGAGGATAATGATCAACAAATGGATGACAAGTAATCGTATATCTTGCTGCCAAAAATTATTAAATTCGGAGATAGCCATGCATCCAAAAGAACTTGTGACTCAAACTTTCCTTCAGCGGTTTGGCAAAAAACCAACCTTCGTGGCGCTTGCGCCAGGACGCGTCAACATATTGGGCGAACACGTGGATTACAACGACGGGTTTGTATTGCCTGCCGCGATTGATAAGGCTACCTATATTGCCTTTGCCCCAGCCTCTTCCAAGGCAGAGGTAACCACCATTGTAGCTGCCGACTTCGCCGAGGAAGCCGCTTTTACGCCTGCAAGTATTATCACCAAAACCAGTGTAGATGGCGCTCTGCTGCCCGAGTGGGCAATGTATCCTGCTGGAACAGCTTGGGCGTTAAGTGAAGCCAATCTGGCAACGCCAGCCTTGAATGCAGTATTTGCATCGGACGTGCCGCGCGGTTCAGGTTTGAGTTCATCCGCTTCAATTGAAATGGCTTTTGTTGTCGCCTGGTCAGCGCTCGGCGGTTGGCATCTGCCTCCCATGCAGCGTGCCCTACTCGGTCAGAAAGCCGAAAATAAATATGTGGGCGTTAACTGTGGAATCATGGATCAATTCGCATCTGCATGCGGCGTAAAAAATAAATTACTTTTGCTTGATTGTCGTTCATTGG
>CAMCQT010000059.1 GCA_945877125.1 Candidatus Brevifilum fermentans
CAACATCTTATTCTGGAGGCAATTCCATGTCTGCAATTTTTCCAAGCGAAGAATGGTAAAAGGGACTCGAAGCACAACTCAATTCGGATGAAAAATATAGCGGGATCGCGAAGACCTGGGAAGGGGATTTATTTTTTAGAATCGAGCCGGAGGGGAATCTAAAAGACGAACTCACGTTCTATCTTGACCTGTGGCATGGGAAGTGCCGAAAAGCAGAATACAAGCCTGATGCTTCTGCTCACCCCAAACCCGTTTTTACGTTGAGCGCATCCTACAACAATATTACAGCCATCTTAACTGGTAAATTGAATCCCATGACTGCCATGATGACCATGAAACTTAAGGTGCAGGGCAATATGGGCTATATGATGCGTAACGTGCCGACCGTGCTGGATTTTGTGCGTGTGGCGACGGAAGCGACGACGGAAATTCTATAATCATATGTCATTGCGAGGGCGTTCTTGCTTTTCGCCCGAAGCAATCTCATTGCTAGTTGAAGATTGCTTCGGCGGAAGAACGCCGCCTCGCAATGACATGATAAAAATATGCAACCCATCCTCAAAGTAAATCTCACCACTGGCACAACCGAAGAATTTATTATCCCCAAAGAATGGGAGCGTGATTTTCTAGGCGGCGCGTCACTTGCGGCGCGGATTTTATATCCGTATCTGACCAAGGAGCTTGACCCGCTTTCGGCTGAGTCGTCTTTGCTGTTTCTCTGCGGCCCGCTGACTGGAACCTCGGGTCCCACCACAGGCCGTTTTGTGATCTGCGGCAAAAGCCCTGCGACAAACCTGTGGGCGGAATCCAACATTGGCGGGTATTGGGGGCCGGAACTGCGTAAGGCTGGATATGACGGTTTGTGGATCACGGGAAAAGCTCAAAGCCAGTCCTATCTTTGGGTCGAAGAAGGCAGGCTTGAGGTGAGAAGTGCGGCGAATGTTTGGGGGAAGGATATCTACGAGACGCAGGAAATTGTCAAAGAGGAAATCGGAGTCAAAGGGGCGCGAGTCGCAGTGATTGGGCAGGCGGGGGAGCGCGGCGTTTTGTATGCGTCCATTGCCTGTGACCACGGACGCATGGCGGGGCGGACGGGTCTTGGCGCGGTGATGGGGTCGAAGAATCTCAAAGCGGTTGCGGTGTTTGGCAAAAAGAAAATTGAGGTTGTGGATCTGGCGCGTTATTCTGTTTTGCGTTCTGAGGCGAATGTGACGCTCAAGCAGGATAACGAAGCGAAGATCATTCACGAACTTGGCACGGCGGGCGTGGCGAACTATGCGGGCTATCTGGGTTCGATGCCGTCGAAATATTATCACCTGGGCGAGTTTGAAGGTGTGGATAATATCTCTGGTTCAAAGATGTCTGAAAGTATTTTGGCGGGGTTCAGCGCCTGCCAGGGCTGTGTAATTGCCTGCGGACGCGTGGTGAATTTGGGCGACGGTCTAAAACGCAAAGGACCTGAATACGAAACGGTTGTGGGTTTTGGTCCCAGTCTGTTGATTGACGATTTGAACGAGGTCGTGCGGCTGGGTGAGATGTGCGACAAATACGGCATGGATTCCATCAGTTGCTCGAATACGATTGGGCTGGCGTTTCATTTGTATGAAATGGGCAAGGTCACGAAGCAGGATACGGGCGGAATCGAGTTGAACTGGGGCGACCCTTTGGCAGTGCGGCAGTTGATTGACCTGATTGCCCGCCGCGAGGGAATTGGCGATTTGTTGTCGCGCGGCTCACGTCAATTTGGCGCGGCGTTCGGCGCGGAAGATGAAGCCGTGCAGGTCAATGGACTCGAAACCGCGTACCACGATCCGCGCGGGGTTTCGGGTATGGCGCTTTCGTATGCCACCAGTCCGCGTGGGGCGTGTCACAATCAGTCGGATTATTTCTTTGTGGATTTTGGTCACACCAACGATAAACTCGGCATTGAATATTTTGACCGTCACGCGCAGGCGGAAAAATCCGCGAATGTGGCGAAGCATCAGGATTGGCGTACTTTCTTTAATTCCGTCGTGATGTGCATCTTCGCCAATGTTGATCCGCAGATGCAGGTGGATTTGGTCAACGCGGCTTGCGGTTACGACTGGACAATCGAAGATATGATGCGGTCAGGTGAACGTGCGTGGAATCTTAAGCGCGCTATCAATAACCGCATGGGCTTGAACCGCTCAAACGACAAATTGCCCAAGGCTTTTTTGGAGCCGTACAAGGAAGGCGGCGCGGCGGGCTTTGTTCCCGATCTGCCGGCTATGCTCGAAGCCTACTATGAAGCTCGCGGTTGGGATAAGGAAAGTGGGAAGCCATCGAAGGCGAAGTTGATGGAGTTGGGGTTGGAGTTCGTGGCGCTGGAGTTATGGGGGGAAGAGGGGAAAGGATGAAGGATGAAGGATGAAAAAGAACACCTCCGAGTTTCTGGAAACTTGGAGGTGTTGGTTTTTAATTTTCGTAGATGGTTATGTAGTCTATCCAAATGTTGCCGCGGATGCGAAACCTGAGCAGCTTTTTGAAGGTTCAGCCGTCTTTGCCAAATGTTTTCTGAACCGCTTCTGTTAAATCTATTTGTATTTGTATAAGCCTAAACCACACATGGTGATTCCAAGGTCACTTGACATCTTTTTTATTTTGTAGCAAGACTTAATGCGAAAAGCGCAAATTGGGCGAATTTTCGCGAAACTTAATAAAAAATTCGCGTTATTCGCTTTATTCGCGACATTCGCGTTAAAGATTTTCTGGCCTTGGAAAAGCAATGCCAAACCACAGCCGCGCTTTATACAAAAACAACAAAATACGCTATACTAAAAAATCACTCCGAAGCCTGTGCGCCTGCGGAATTAATCCATGGCAAACAGGACAGACTATCCACTCGATAGTCCAGGTGAATGTGGAAACACCTTCATCCCCCTAATTTGGAAAGGAGATCAGACTCAGGTTTTCTACGAGGCTGTCTCTTTCCATACGAGACAGCCTTTTTGTTTTTACTACTCACTACTCACTACTCACTACCCACTACCCACTATCCACTGGAACTTACCCCATGAACCTTCAACCCCTCCTCGAAAAATCTGCCCGCGATCACTCGCACCTCTGTCCGCGTCAAATTCTAGGCGTGCGGCTGGGATTGGCTGGCATGAAAGCCCTTGGCTTCGAGTCGCCGCCCGATAAAAAGCAACTGCTCGTCATCACCGAAACGGATGGATGTTTCGCCGATGGACTTTCCGCGGCGACGAATTGCAGCGTGGGGCATCGCACCCTGCGAGTGGAAGATTACGGCAAAGCCGCCGCCGTCTTTGTGGATGTGAAAACGGGGCGTGCTGTGCGCGTGGCTCCCGCGTTGGATATTCGTCAGCGGGCGTGTGCTTATGAGTCCGATGAGTCGCGTCACTATTTTGCACAAATGGAAGCATACAAGATTATGCCTGACGAAGAAATGTTCACAGTCATCGAAGTGCATCTTGCCGCATCCATCGAATCCATCCTCTCAAGCCCGGGGATGCGCATCACCTGTGATATGTGCGGCGAAGAGATCATGAACGAGCGTGAAGTACATCAAAACGAAATGAATCTCTGCCACACTTGCGCGCGCGGCGGCTACTATCATGTGAAACAAAATGTAATTTCGTCCATTGGACTTTATCCGCAATAAGTGAGGAATATTTCTGGACGCAGAAAAACGCTGATTTCGCTGATAGAAAAGAAAAAATCTGCGTTTCTCAGCGTGCATCAGCGCCCCGATTTAGTTTTGGATAATGTCCATAAAGGATGAAAAAATATTTGGGTTGTAAATCTTTGTAACGGCGCGTAATAAAAACTGGCTGCGATTAGATCGCAGCCAGTTTTTTCTTTTCCTGCCAATTCCAAACCTGCTTAATGCCAAAGCCAAATATTACAAGTCCCAGAATTAACCCGCCAAAGTTGCTGATGAAATCGTAGACCAGTTCCCATTCACTGCCGAACCAATACCCAAGTCCGCCATACAGAAGAATCCAGGTTAATTCGCCCGTCACATCATAGAACAGGAAGTGTGAGAATTTATATCCGCTGCCGCCTGCGATCAAATTTGTGGGGATGGCAATGGCAGTGACAAGCCAGCGTGTGAGAAAAATTGCCCAGCCCGCATTGTTTTGAAACGACTCGCTTGCATTGACCCATGTTGGGGAATTTCCAAAACGTTTCTGGGTCCAGCCTTTTGCGTAATGTCCCATGCTGTAACTCAGCGTATCCCCAATCATTACGCCAATCAAACCGATCGCGACTGCGCTCGGCCAGTCTAAAACACCTTGCTGACTGAATGCGCCCGCCGCGATCACAACCACAGAAGCGCCAACCGGAAAGCCAAGTGCGCCCAGCAATAAGATTAATCCTATAAGGGGTGTGCCAAAATTAATAACTTGTGTAAGAAGAAATTCAGACATGTGGGCGGCTATGGTGAGACGGGCGTGAGCGCCGTCGGCGAGGAAACTGCTGTCGGCTCTGATTCAGGTAGCGGCGGGCGCGAAGCGTTAATCGCAGTGATCGTTGCCTGAACTGTCTCCATCACAAATCCATCTTTATCCGGGTAATAGTCGTTGTTCAAATCTTTCAGGCTTTTATCCTGTGTTCCCAGCGGAGAAATGTTTAGCGCGTCAAAGATTTCTTTTTCGGGGACGCGATACATTTTTGAGATGAACGAAACCGTCATCCACTCGCGGATCAATTCAACGTCAGTTTCCACTTTTCCCGGCGGAGGCGGGCGATGCCCGTTAAATTTTTTATAGGCATGAACTGCCCGTATCCCGAAGAAGATGGTAAATAATATTCCAAGTACGATGAGACCGATCACCAGTGCGCGTTGCTTGGGGTTTGCTTTTGAAAACATGAGTTTCCTCTGCGGTTAGTCTTTCCACTCCAACTCAAAATCGCCCACATAAACCGTATCACCTTCTTCGATACCAGCTTCGTTAAGAGCTTTATCCACGCCGAGTCTTTCCATGAGTTTTTGGAACCTGCGAATGGAGCCATCATGTTCCCAGTAGGTCATCTTAGCGGAGCGTTCGATAGCCACGCCTTTGATTCTCCAACGGCCGTCTTCCTCTCGTACAACCTCAAACTGGTTCGGGTCAACTTCAGGTTTGTAGACGGGGAGAGTTTCTTCCACCTCTTCAACCGGCATTTCGCCCAATCTTCGATAAGCCGCGATCAAAATATCGCGTGTGTTGGTGCGCGCCATGGCCGAGGCCGTGATCAATTCCACTTTTTGTTTTTTGAAACTTGCCTTGATGGCTTTCAAGCGTTCCTGCACATCAGGCTGGTCAATTTTGTTGAGCACCACGATCTGCGGTTTGGTGCCGAGTTTGGGGTCAAAGAGTGACAACTCGTTGTTGATCTGACTAAAATCAGCGAGCGGATCTTCCGACAGCCCGTCGATCATGTGAATCAGCACGCGCGTGCGTTGAATGTGACGCAGGAAATCGTGTCCCAAGCCTGCGCCTTCGGCCGCGCCTTCGATCAAGCCTGGAATATCAGCCATGACCACTGTCGTGTCATCGTCAATATTTGCCACACCGAGATTTGGCTCCAGTGTGGTAAATGGATAATCGCCGATCTTCGGCTTGGCATTGGTCAGCGCCGCAAGCAAAGTGGATTTGCCCGCGTTGGGCAAGCCAATGATTCCAATATCAGCGATGAGTTTGAGTTCGAGCCGCAGAAGTTTCTCTTCATGTGGTTCGCCGCGTTCAGCCATGCGTGGCGCCTGATTGCGTGATGTGGCGTAATGCTGGTTGCCCAGTCCGCCGCGCCCGCCTTTGCAGACCAGCAATTGTTGGCCGGGTGCGGTTAGGTCACCAAGCAGCGCGCCTGTTTCTGCGTCATAAATGACAGTTCCGGGCGGCAGATAAATAATGAGGTCTTTTCCGCCGCGACCCGATTTTTCGGAGCCGCCGCCTTTTTTGCCTTCTTCTGCCGCAAACTTTTCATTCTTTCGAAATGCAGAGAGCGTATTGAGTGTGACTTTAACCTCAAAAATGACATTGCCGCCCCGGCCGCCATCGCCCCCATCTGGTCCGCCAAGGGGTACAAATTTCTCGCGGCGGAAATGCACCATGCCGTCGCCGCCTTTACCTGATTTTACGTGGATATTAACTTGATCTATAAACATACTCCCATTATAACGGGTATATGCCCTATTTTATCGAGACAGTGAATGTGACAGTTTGTTGCGGCTCCACAGGGTCATTTGAAGGCGGATAGTAGCCAAGCGTGATCTGAGACTGTCCAGCGCTGACAGCTTTGAACGTCCAGACATCCACGCCGCCACCCCCGACCAGGCCTGGTTTGCTCGTGGAGAGATACTCCACGCCGATAAATTGGGTCCCGCTCAACTCACCCACCACATCCCAGTGATAGCCCGTGGTGGGATTGGATTCGAGGACGACGCTGAATGTTTCGCCCGCCTTCACAGTTATCGGCTGCGACGGGTCGCTTACAGCGGGGATTGTGTCGGCAGTTGGAGTGCAAGCCGCCAACAGGAAGACAGAGACGAGCAAGGGAAGTAAAATAGGTTTCATAGCGATTTCCTTCTGATTTTGAGGTTTTCAAGTTAGACGCCGCTCCATTAAGATTTGTTCCAAAGTTGTCATGCCATTACAATGAATATACGGCATGATGTGGAGATAATCAAGCCGTGTCAACTTGTGGAACGCACCAGAGAGGCAATTGATGGAAAAAAAATTTACCATCCTAATCATAGATGATGAGCCTGCAATTCGCCTGGGACTCGCGGCGACGATTGGACGCTATGGTTACAATGTGATTATGGCTGTAAATGGCGATGATGGATTCCTCAAGGCAAGGCAATTTCTGCCGGATCTGATCGTGTCAGATGTGATGATGCCCGACCTGAATGGATTTGAGATGAAGCAGCAAATGAGCGCAGACCCCGTGTTGGCGTCCATCCCTTTTATCTTTCTCACCGCGCGCACGGGTAATGAAGATCGGGTTTCCGGCATTCGTGGCGGCGCAGATGATTATGTGACCAAGCCATTTGTGACCGAGGAATTAATGGCGCGCATTGAAGCTGTTCTGCGCCGGGTAGAGACCGAGCAGGAACGTGGGCGCGAGCAAATGAAGCAATCGTCACAGACTGAAATGGAGAAACTTCGCAGAGAGGTCTTGCAGAATTTCAGCCATGAGGTACGAACTCCGCTGGGCAATGTTATGATGTCGCTGGATGTGGTGATTAATAATAAATTCAAATCGCCAGAGGAACAGGATGAATTCCTGCGTATTGCACATTCCAGCGCAGACCGTTTGGAAACCCTCATCTCAGATATTATCCTTTTATCAGATATTGACCAGAACAACCTAAACCTTATGCGCCAGACCATTGATGTGGAGCATCATATCCTTACGCCCATAAAAAGGAGACTGGCGCGTTATCAGCCAAAGGAATTGAACTTTATCCCAGATATTAATTTGACTGGAGTGATCAAAGCGCCGCGCCGCGAATTTGCCCAGTCTTTGGTACATTTGGTAGATAATGCATTAAAGTTTAGCCCACAGCGCGGAACCGTGACTTTGGTCATTAACCCAACCGAGAATGGCGGCGCAGTCATCACGGTTCAGGATGAAGGGGCGGGCATCCCCGCCGACCTGCGTGAAAAAGTATTTGAGCGTTTTTATCAGATCAGTCAGGGAGATGACCGCGAGTTTCAAGGATTGGGAGTTGGCTTGACAATTGCGCGCACGGTGTTTTCTGGCTTGGGAGGTACCGTGAAAATATTAGATTCTCAGCTGGGGTGTCATGTGCTGGCGACCCTGCCAGACCTGCGACCGGAAGACATATCTTATGGATGAGCAACCTATTTTCCCAGCTAAACTTTCTGCGGATCTCGATTATCGCGCGCTATTTGAACAAACGGGGGAGTGTGTATTTGTTCTTGGCTTGGATTTCAAATTTATCACCGCCAACCAGCAAGCCTTGAAATTAATTGGCTATGAAGAATCTCAATTAATAGGATTGCCCGTGCAAGAGATCATGGCGCTGGAAAATTCTCGTGAGTTCGAGCTTTTGCTTGCGAAGCATTTGAATTCTTCAGAATATTTTCTGAAGAAAAAAAACGGCTCCCTGCTGCCCGTCGAGTTGAGCATTTCTATTGTGCAGAATTCTGCGGGCAACCCTGCGTGCATCCAGTTGGAGGCGCGCGATATTTCTGATCATAAGCAATTGGAAGCGAGTCAAAAACGGCACATCCGCGCGCTTTCGGTGATCGGTGAAGTGACTGCCAGCTTGTTCCGCTCCTCCAATATTGAAGCCAAAATCCCCGAAGTGTTGGAGTCGTTGGGGTATGCGGTGGATGTGTTTTGCTGCGCGCTGCTTGACCCCAATTTGTTGTCCATAAAAGTTCAGGCGCAGTGGATAAATTTTGACGCAACCGGTTTTGACATCGCCTCGGCACTTGTGCCGTTCCTTGCTTCGCTCACTGAAAACCCCACGCGTGTCTTTTCGGTCACGGGTGTGAAACTTGAAAATGAGAAAGTCCCGCTTGTTTCCATTTTGGTGCTTCCCGTGCAGGGCATGCTCGGTTCCTGGGGCTTCCTGGTTTTGTTTGATAAACAGAATCAATTGTCCTGGCTGACCACTGAATTTGATACCGTGCAGGCTACCGCCAATTTGATCGGCGCGGCGCTGGAACGGTTGCACTACGAAAAGACCATCCGCTTGAGTGAGATGCGCAACCGCGTCATCGTGGACGCTTTGCCTGATCTGCTGCTCCGAACTGATCTGACGGGACAGATTCTCGACTACAGCGTGCATCCGAGTCATCCTCTTTACCTGCCGCGCGAATCCGTGATCGGCATGAGTCTCTCTGACCTTTGGCCGGCGGAAGTGGTGAATATGATTATCTCGCCGGAAGATCACGGGGCGTTCGTCGCCTCGCATTGGGTCTACGGATTTAGCCTGCCAAAGCATGAGCAGGTATTTGAGGCGCGCCTGCATCCGATCAGTTCAGAAGAAGCCTTAATCATCGTGCGTGATATTACCGAGCAGGCGCGTTTGGATCAAATGAAATCTGATTTCATCAACCGCGCTTCGCATGAATTACGCACGCCATTAACCGCCGCAATTTTGATGACTGAACTTTTACAGCATGGCGGCCCGCCGGAAGAAATGGCGGAATACCTGAGTACTTTGATGCACGAGTTGACGCGCCAAAAGGATTTGATCAACCAGTTATTGCTGGCAGGGCGTTTGGAAAGCGGACGGATGAAACTTGAATCTGTGCCGATGGATCTGCTCCCTGTCTTGAAGGAATCTGTGCAGGCGGTGAAAGCCATTGCAAACATGCGCCAGATTTCAATAAACTTGGATGCCGACCCGGCATTGATTAATATCCTGGGTGATGCGGGCGGGCTGTCACAAGTGTTCATCAACCTTATTAATAACGCGGTCAAATTCTCTCCCGAAGGAAAAACTGTCGAGGTGCTGGCAGCCAAAGGGGAAGAGAATGAAGCGCGCATTTCCATCATCGATCATGGGCTGGGAATCCCGCCTGAATCCATTCCGCATCTGTTCGAGCGATTCTATCGGGCAAGGAATGTGACTGTGGCAGAAATTCCTGGCAGCGGGGTGGGGCTGTATATTGTCAAATCCATTGTGGATGAATTGGGCGGCAGGATAGAAGTTGAAACCGAGTTGAATAGGGGTACTACTTTTGTTGTTTATTTAAGGCTGTCAAAATAAGAAATGGGTATGCTATACTTTGCAAACCAGAGGACCCGCCCATGTGTGACACACTCATTGCAACCAAATCTGCAACATCCAACGGCATCGCCATCTTCGGCAAGAATTCAGATCGTCCGCCGAACGAGGGTCAGCATATCGCGTATTTTCCTGCCGCGCAGCACGCGGTAAACAGCCGTCTCAAATGCACGTACATTGAAATTCCGCAAGTTGAAAAAACACACGCTGTTCTTTTGTCCAAACCTTTTTGGATGTGGGGCGCCGAAATGGGGGTCAACGAACACGGACTTGTGATTGGCAACGAAGCGGTTTACTCCAAAGTTCCTGCCAATAAAGAGCCTGCCCTGCTCGGCATGGATCTGCTGCGCGCCGCGCTCGAACGCGCTGTGACGCCGCGTGAAGCCATGCAGGTGATCATTGACCTGCTCGAACAATTTGGTCAGGGCGGCAATTGCGCCTCGCACGGCGAGACCATGTATTACCACAACAGTTTTCTCATCGCCAATGCAGACGATGCGTGGGTGCTTGAAACGGTGGATAAAAACTGGGTGGCGCGCCAGATCAACGGTGTGTATTCCATTTCAAACTGCCTGACCATCGGTGACCAATTTGATATGGCATCGCCAAAGTTGATTGAACTTGCCGTACAAAAAGGGTTTGCCAAATCACCGCAGCAATTTAATTACGCGCGTGATTTTTCTGATTTAATCTACACCAATTTTGGCAAGGGTCGCGTGCGCTGTGCAACGACAACGGGATTAATGAAAGAGCAAATGGGCGGCATCAGCGTGGAGACCATGCTCGGCACATTGCGCCACCACGCGCATGAGGATTTCGACCCGCAAACCGCCAGCCTCTTCAATATGGAAGTTTGTATGCACGCGGGCTTCGGTCCCATCCGCGCCAGCCAGAGCACCGCATCCATGGTCGTTTATTTGGATGGCAGCACCCCGATCATTTTCGCCACCGGAACCTCTGCCCCATGCACCAGTATTTTCAAGCCGATGTGGATGGACACCGCTTCTTCTCTTAATCTGGGACCTGTTCCTACATCCCAGGCAGACTCTGCCTCCTTGTACTGGGTTCACGAACGCCTGCACCGCGCCACATTGCTCAACTATCCCGACCGGATTAAAACCTACGCCGCTGACCGCGATCAACTTGAAAATAAATTTACACAAGGCGCGTTGCAGTTGACCCAAGCCTCCACCAAAGAACGCGCAGATTTTTCTGCCGAGTGTTTCCGCGAAGCCGCCCAAGCCGAAGCGGACTGGCTCAAGCGCGTGGAGCAAATCCCGCCGCGCAAAAAGATGTTGAGCACGAACGCATGGAGTGGGTTTGATAAGAAGGCAGGGATACAGAGCTAATTCCAGTTGCAAGCAAAATAAAAAGATGGCAGCCATTCAAGTGACCGCCATCTTTTTATTTTGCCATGTTGTTAAAAATTATTTCACATCCATCCCTGTGACCTTTGAAACGATGCGATGAAGAAGCATGATTGGCAATAAAAGTATCACGTGCAAGGCGACGCTTAATCCAAATAAAGTAGCCACCGAGCCGAAGAAATCATTTAATAGCGGGGCAATATTTTCCAACATCCACGTGCCTGCGCCAGCGAAGATTGCCAAAGCCAGCAAACCCGCTGTCCACAAGCCAAGCGGAAGCCAGGCGTGCCGGTCTGATTCGGAGGGCATCATGGTGCTGGAAACTGCAAAGGCAAGATAGAACCACAGAAAAAAATCATCAACCTGCGGCATTATTTTCAATCCTGCCCAAAACAATTCAGTTTGTCCGTTTGCCAGCACATCCAGCAGGGTGGCAAGTCCCAGCCGATTCAAGCCAGCGTAGGCAAGGAATAATGAGCCTGCGATCAACGGCGCGAGCCCGATCAACGAATCGCGGATGATGTCTGTTTGTGCGGTTTCCACAAATCCCATTTGCAAGCGTCCGTTGGATAATGTGGTTGGGATGAGGGACATTTTCCCCGTACGCACCCGCAAAATTTTCGCCATCACAAAGTGACTCGCCTCGTGCAGAAACACACCAGGAAAAAATAAGATGGAGAATAGTCCCACTGTCAACTGCGGGTTGCGGGTGGCGATCAAAAAGACGGCTTGTATCTCATGATGCAAAAGCCGCTGGAGAATAACCAGCGGCATAAGTATTACGATGAACCAAAGTAGTCCAGTGAAAGGCATGGAAAAAACAAAGGATGAGGGATGAAAGATGAAGGATGAAAAGTAGCGACGATCCTCAGCCTTTTGTCCTCAATCCATCCCTTATTTTGCGGCAGCTTTCGTAATGGCAACGAACTCGTCTATTTTCATGCTTGCGCCGCCGACGAGCGCGCCGTCAATATCAGGCTGACCAAAGAACTCAGCGGCGTTGGCTGCGGTCACTGATCCGCCGTACACTACGCGGATGGCTTGTGCGGTTTCTTCTCCAAACAACCCAGCCAGCGCAGGGCGGATGACATCTTTTACAACGGCATTCGCTTCCAAGCCATTGGATGCCTTGCCGGTGCCGATAGCCCAAACAGGCTCGTAGGCAACGACGATGCGTGAGGCGTAAGCGGGAGAGACATCTTTGAGACTATTGCTCGTTTGAGCAGAGACAACTTCACGGGTCAGTTTTGATTCGTATTGATCCAGCGTCTCGCCGACACAAACGATGGCGGTCAAATCCGCAGCCTGGGCCGCGAGTAATTTTCGATTCACGATCTGATCGGTTTCGTTGAAGTAGGCGCGGCGTTCCGAGTGACCGAGGATGACGTAGCCGCATAATTCCTTGACCATCGCCGGCGAGACTTCACCGGTGAACGCGCCTTTTTCTTCCCAGTGCATGTTCTGCGCGCCCAAGCCGATACCCGAACCTTCGAGCAGTGCAGAGGCAGCCATGAGCGACATGAACGGCGGGCAGATCACTTTTTCCACGCCTTCGATCTCGCGTAATTGCGTGCTCATTTTAAAGACCAGATCGCGTGTTTCTGCGATGGTCTTATTCATTTTCCAATTTCCGGCAACTAGTGATTTTCGCATGTTGATTTCCTATTGTATGGTTTTGAGATAATTTTCCGCCATAAAGCGAATCCATTCGGGCGCTTTGGGGTCGGACGAAAGAGAAAGCAGAATATTTTTTGCTTCTGCTTGATTACCCGTTTTCATTTCAATTTCTGCTTTGAGCAAAGCCACTTCATACATATCTGGTTTTTCTTTTTCTGCATTGGCTAACTGTATTTTAGCATCTTCCAGGCTGCCATAAAAGAGTGCGTGACGTCCGCGTGCGATGTAACTCAGCGGCGGGTCGGCATTCTCGATCCGTTCAAAGGACACAAAGAGCGGCATATCTTTTTGCTCAGTGGCTTTATAAACGGCTTCGTGAAAATCGTTTAGGATTTCTTTTGGCATGTTGTCTTTTCGATAGGTTTGAGCCAACCGCAAATACATACCCGCAGACGGCACCCACGCTCCACGTACTTTGAATTTTTCTGCGGCTTTCAAGAAAAAATCTTTGTTGTTAGGCCCCGCTAAATTTGCGGCTTGCGCCAGTTCTTCTTTGGCGAGTTCAACTTCTTTTGCGTCCAGCAATGCAAGGGCTAATGCCAGATGGGCGTCTGGGTCTTTGGGATTTTTAGCAGCCAGTTCTATTGCCACAGTTAATTCGGGGGAGGTGTTTTGAACTGGGGTGGGATTTCCGTTGGGTTCAATGGGTTGTGGGATGGATGGAAGAACTTGTGTCACAGGTATAAGCGTCGCTGCGACGGTTGGAGTGGGGGGAGGCGTGGCTCGGTTCTTGCGGACTGCAAAAACTACGACCACGAAACAAAGCAGGATCACTACGCCAATGCCAACCCACATCCACGGCGAGCGTTGGGTTGCGCGGTTTTTTTCAACGGAGGTTGGACGATCAGCAGGTGCGCTTTGGTTTTTTGAGTCCGTCTTTTCTTTCAGACTGGTTGAACGCATGACAATCGCAGTGCCTTCCATCGGCACGCCAGCTTCCGTCCAGGCTTGTTTGAAGGCTGTCATCAACTCTTCGGTTGAGGTGTAGCGGTCGAGCCGATTTTTTGCAAGAGCCTTCAACAAAACACGTTGAACCGGCTCAGGCACATTTGGGTTGACCTTGGTTGGCAAAGGCAGGGGGGTGTAAATATGGTCGTGAATAATGGAGAACGGCGTATCCGCGCTGAATGGAACTTGTCCCACCACCATTTCGTAAAGCATCACACCAAACGAATAAATATCCGTACCGGCATCCAGGTCTTTTACGCCCATTGCTTGCTCAGGTGAAATATACTGCGGCGTGCCCATGATCGAATCAGAAGACATGGTAGATTCGCCTGCGTCTGCAATGCGTGCGAGTCCAAAATCTGCCAGGTACATCGTGCCATCCTTCGCGATCATCACATTCGACGGCTTCACATCACGATGTAAAATTCCCTGCTTGTGTGCGTACGCCAAAGCAGCGCCAACTGAATTCACAACCCGTTCAATTTCTTCCGAAGTAAGCGGTCCTTGATTCAGGCGCGCCTTGAGCGTATCCCCTTCAATATATTTCATTACAAGAAATGGACGCGACTCATATTCCGAATAATCATAGATCGGCACAATGTTTGGGTGTTCCAAACGCGCCACCACCCGCGCCTCACGCTGAAAGCGCGAGGTAAATGTTTGATCCTCACGAAACGCAGGATGCAAGACCTTCAAGGCGACATAGCGATCAAGCGAGGCATGATAGGCTTTGAATACAGTTGCCATACCACCCTGACCTAGCTGTTCGATGATCCGATACGGACCAACGTTTTCACCGATATTGAAGGACATACATGATCTCCGATTCCATTTTTTTAGATTATAGCCGAGTGTTACTTGATTTCGGTTATCGTACCGTAATTGTTTGTAAACTGAAATGTATGGATGATGAAGTGTTGCGCCTCAATCCTACCCGAGAGTTGGTTCGGTTTCGAAGGGCATTATTTCTGCCGATAGATTAATTGATGTTATGTGGAAATAACTCCGAAGGAGTGGAATGATTATAGATTTTTTCAAAACCGATAAAATAACCCCGAAGGGGTGTCATATTTTTTCGAGAACATCATGTCATCCCTTCGGGATTTTGTCTTCCGTGCATAATTTCCGCTACAATCCTGCCATCCCTTCGGGATTGAATACGCGTAATTAAAAGAACAGCGCGGATATTATCCGCGCTGTTTTGTTTTATTTATCGAGCAAAGCCGCCACGCCGGGCAACTCTTTTCCTTCAAGGAATTCGAGCGAAGCGCCGCCGCCAGTGGAGACGTGTGTCATCTGCTTGGCAACGCCTGCCTTCTTGACCGCACTGGCTGAGTCGCCGCCGCCGATGACGGTGATGGCACCAGATTCAGCCAACATGCGAGCCAAGGCGAATGTGCCTTCGGCGAATTTCGGCATTTCGAAGACGCCCACGGGACCATTCCAAACGACGAGTTTGACACCGCTCAATGAAGTTTTGTACAACTCCAAAGTTTTTGGTCCCACATCCAACATGCGCCAGCCGGCGGGGATCTTATCCACATCCACGGTTTGGGTGTTGGCTTCTGCATCAAATTTATCAGCAATGATCGCATCCACGGGCAGGATCAACTTGTCACCTGATTTCGCCAAAATGGATTTGGCGGTTTCGAGCGAGGCTGCTTCGACAAGGCTGTCTTGCATGTTGATGCCCTGCGCAGCGAGGAATGTATTTGCCATGCCGCCGCCGATGATTAACTTGTCACATTTGGCGAGCATGGTTTCAACGACCAAAATCTTGTCGCTGATCTTTGCGCCGCCGAGAATGGCAATGTACGGGTGCTCAGGGTTGGCAACTGCGCGACCAAGATATTCGAGTTCCTGTTCCATCAAGAAACCAGAGACAGCAGGCAGGAAGTGTGTAATCCCTTCGGTGGAGGAGTGTGCGCGATGAGCAGAACCAAATGCATCATTGACGTACACTTCGCCAAGTGTTGCCATTTGTTTGGCGAGGTCGAGGTCATTCTTTTCTTCGCCTTTGTGGAAACGTGTATTTTCGAGCATCATCACATCGCCGGGCTTCATTTCCTGCGCCATCTTCTCAACTTCCGCGCCGACGCAATCGGGTGCCATTTTGACGGGAACCCCTAACAGCGTAGCCAAAACTTCCGAAGCGGCACGCAGGCTAAACTCAGAGTCTGCTGCGGATTTTGGTCGCCCTAAATGGCTCATCAAAATTAAAGATGCGCCTTGTTCGAGGACATATTTAATCGTCGGCAATGCGGCTTTGATGCGTTTGTCATCAGTTACTTTGCCGTCTGCCATGGGCACGTTGAAATCCACGCGCATGAGCACGCGTTTGTTTTTTAGGTCAATGTCTTTTACAGTTTTCTTGTTCATGAATCCCTCAGTAAATGGGTATTAGAAAAATTGGTAGATTGGGGAAACCAATCTACCAATTTGCCGTTTTACAAATTACAGGCTTTTTCCGATCAATGCGGTCAGGTCAGCGGTGCGGCAGGCATAACCCCATTCGTTATCGTACCAGGCGACTACTTTGACGAGGTTGCCGAGGACAAGGGTATCCATGGCGCTGAACACGCTGGAGAATGTGGTGCCGCGCAGGTCGGTGGAGACGAGCGGTTCGTCTGTCACATCGAGAATGCCCTTCATGGAGCCGTTGGCATACTCAAGCATGGCAGCGCGGATTTCTTCGATGGTGGCTTCTTTGTTCAAGATGGCTGTGAAGTCAACGACAGAGACGGTGGGCGTGGGGACGCGGAAAGCCATGCCGCCAAATTTACCTTTGAGTTCAGGGATGACGAGACCGACAGCTTTGGCCGCGCCTGTGGAGGAAGGCACGATGTTTTGAGTGGCGGCACGGGCATCACGTAAATCTTTTGCGCCAACATCTGTTAATTTTTGTGAGCCGGTGTAGGCATGGACTGTGGTGAGCAAACCTTTGTCAATGCCGAATTTATCATTGAGTACTTTGGCAACCGGCGCGAGTCCGTTGGTGGTGCAGGACGCATTGGAAATAATGTTGTGTTTCTTGGGATCATATTTATCATCGTTCACGCCCAAGACGATGGTGATGTCTTCGTTCTTGGCAGGTGCGGAAATAATGACTTTCTTTGCGCCGCCAGCTTCGATGTGGACTTTAGCTTTGGTGGCGTCGGTGAAAAGGCCGGTGGACTCGATGACGATATCCACGCCCATTTCTTTCCACTTGATGGCGCTCGGGTCTTTTTCGGCAGTAACCGTAACCTTCTTTCCATCAATGATCAGGTGTCCATCTTTTGCTTCGACGGTGCCTGCGAAATTCCCGTAGATTGAATCATACTTAAGCAGGTGGGCGTTTGTTGGAGCGTCGAACAAATCATTTACCGCTACAACTTCGATTTCGTTCGGGTAACGTGCCTTAAGTGTTCGAAGAACAAGTCGTCCGATGCGGCCAAAGCCATTAATTCCAACTTTTACTGTCATTTGATCTCTCCTTAAAGAAAATGTATTGTTTGTGATATATCGCACAATCTATATTTTAGCATAGATTATATTGATTATAGCATCTGCTAGTACCTATTTTCAACCAAAGGTCCAGTACGTTCATAATAAATATCCATGACCACCTGCGCGAGCTTGAGCGAGTCGTGCCGCCAGGCATGTCCATCATCTACAAGGTCGGCGCAATATGTGCGCGAGTCTGAAAGGGTCTTTTCATCGGCGCGAACCCATTGGGCGGGGGAGATGTTGTTTTCGTAATTATCATTGCAGACGATAATATCGAACAGGTCTTCGCCCACGTGATTTTCCAGCGCGCGGACGTGGTCATAGCAGGTGAAAGAATCTGTTTCGCCGGATTGTGTGGCAATGTTGCAAACATATATTTTTACGGCGCGGCTGATTTGCATGGCGGCAAGCAGGTCATGTACAAGCAGGTTGGGGAGGATGCTTGTGTAAAGACTGCCAGGTCCCACTACGATCATATCTGCATTTAATATGGCTTTGATGACAGGCGGAAAAGCAGATGCGTCATCTGGCTCCAACCATACGCGGCGGACTTTGCCCGCCATTGTGGGTATCTTGCTTTCACCTTCCACGCGGACTTCGTTGATCGAGTGCGGCAATTCCATGCTGGCCACCAACTTGACGTTACGCAGCGTGGAGGGTAACACCCGTCCATTTACTGAAAGTACACGGCCTGATTCGGCAACAGCCTCTTCAAAACTGCCTGTAATATCAACCAGCGCTGTGATGAAGAGATTTCCAAATGAATGACCATCAAGGTCAGGAGAGCCGTTGAAGCGATATTGAAAGAGCTGCGTTAGCAAGGCTTCGTCGTTGGAGAGGGCGGCGAGACAGTTGCGAATATCACCGGGAGGAAGGATGCCGTGACTCTCGCGCAATCTGCCAGATGAGCCGCCATCGTCTGCAACGGTGACAACTGCGGTGATGTTGTGGGTGTGCGCTTTTAATCCGCGTAAAAGAGTTGCGAGTCCATGCCCGCCGCCGATGGTGACGATGCGCGGTCCGCGTTCACGGCGACGATAGTCTTTGATTTGATCAAATACATCGGAGCCGGGGCGAATGAACGGTTGAAGCAGGGAGCGGTTGAGTTGGAAAATTCCGTAGGCGGCGAGCCCGATACCTAATCCGCCAAAAAGGATCGCACGCAATACGCGTGGAATAAATCGTAAAGAGGCGTAGGTAAGGATCGTGAGGAAAATCGGGTTGGTGGAATCGGTGCGATATACATCAATGAGAATAACAGCGAGTCCCAGCCCTAATAACGTAATACCGATCATTACCAGAGTGAACCAACGCTTAATGCCCAGCCCCGGGCGAAACCAACGTGGAATGTCGCGCATGTTTTGCCAAATGCGTGCAAGGAAATTTTTCGGCATAAAAAAGATGATAGCAGGGTTGAATGGATGAGTCAAATATTTGGCAATGAAATCAGGTGACAGTCACTTTTAAAGTGACTGTCACCTGGGCTATGATTAATAACTATAAAAACCTCTTCCACTCTTTCTCCCCAAATATCCCGCATCCACCATCTTGCGTAACAAATACGCCGGGCGATATTTATCTTCGCCTAAATCTCTTTGCAGAATTTCCATCACGAACAGCACCACATCCAAGCCGATTAGATCTGCAAGCGCCAGCGGACCCATTGGGTGATTCATTCCGAGCTTCATTACCTGGTCAATTGCTTCGGGTGTGCCAACATTTTCTTGCAAGGCAAAAACTGCTTCGTTGATCATCGGACATAGAATACGGTTCGAGATAAATCCAGGCGAGTCATTGGCTTCCACTGGTTCCTTGCCCATCCATTTGCAGACTTCAAGGGTGCTTGTTACGGTATCGTCTGAGGTTGCCAGTCCGCGGATGACTTCGACCAGTTTCATCATGGGTACAGGATTCATAAAGTGCATACCAATGACCTTCTCGGGGCGGTTTGTGACTGTGGCAATTTTAGTGATTGAAATCGACGAAGTGTTGGTTGCCAGAATTGCGTTTGCCTGCGCGTGTAAATCCATGTCGCGGAAAACTTTGAATTTCAATTCGGGGTTTTCGGTTGCCGCTTCAATGATCAAATCAGCTTCGGCAATATGCAGCATGTCTGTGACAAAGCGGATTTTTTCAGTGGATGCTTTTTGCTCGGCGGTGATCAGTTCTTTTTCAAGCAGTTTGGCTGAAGATTTTTGAATGGCGGCTTTTGCCTTTTCGAGCGCGGCAGGCTGAACGTCCATGCAGGTAACTTGATAGCCCGATGTTGCCGCAACTTGCGCTATGCCGTTGCCCATTGTCCCTGCGCCAATGACGAAGATATTTTTGATGTCCATGTTTACATCCTCTTTTACTTTTGTTCTCAAATATTGTTTGCAAGTTTACAAGTTGAACGTTTAAACCTGCTAACTTGCTAACTCTACTGCCATTGCCACAGCCTCGCCGCCGCCTAAACATAATGAAGCAACACCGCGTTTCAAGCCGCGATCTTTCAAGGCGTAGATGAGAGTCGTCAGCACGCGTGCCCCGCTTGCGCCGAGTGGGTGACCGAGGGCTATCGCGCCGCCGTTGACATTGACCTTATCCCAATCCCAGCCTTGATCGGCAAGGGCGTAACCGTTGGCGAGGGCTTGCGCGGCAAAGGCTTCGTTGACTTCAAAAAGATCAACAGCGTTGAGTTGCCAGCCAATTTTCTTTAATAGTTTGGGGATTGCAAGAGCAGGCGCAGAGAATAAATATTTTGGCGCAACTGCTAATTGCGCGTAACCAACAATATGAGCAATGGGCTTGAGATTATTTTTTTCCGCATAAGCACGGGAAGAAACCACAACCGCCGCCGCACCGTCGTTCATAGATGAGGCGTTGCCGGGCGTCACTTTGCCGTCGGCTTTGAAGGCGGGTTTCAGTTTGGCAAGCGATTCAAGGGATGCGTCTTTGCGCGGGCCTTCGTCGGTATCGAAGAGGGTCACTTCACCTTTTCGCCCAGGGATTTGGACAGGAAAAATTTCAGGCTTGAACCGTCCCGCTTCTTGAGCCGCCACAGCTTTCAGATGGGAGCGAAGCGCGAATTCATCCATTGCCTCGCGTGTGACCTTGTACTCATCCGCGATAAATTCTGCGGCGTTGCCCATACCCCAATTTTCAAAAGGATCCCACAGACCATCGTGGAGCAGGGCGTCGGTCAGCGGTTGGTGACCAAACTTCAACTCGCCGGAACGCCCATTGATAAGATACGGCGCGCGGCTCATGGATTCCATTCCACCTGCCACGAAGAGATCGGCATCTCCAGCGCGGATGGCTTGCGCCGCGAGCATGACCGCCTTCAAGCCTGATCCGCAAACCTTGTTGATTGTGGTTGCGCCGACAGTTTCTGGTAGCCCGGCAAAGATCGCCGCCTGCCGTGCGGGAGCCTGTCCATTGCCTGCCTGTATCACATTGCCCATCAAGATTTCTTCAATGTCCTTCGGGTCAATGCCTGCGCGTTCCACAGCGGCTTTGACTGCTGCCGCGCCAAGTTTTACAGCGGAGAGACTGCTCAGCCCGCCTTGAAATTTCCCAATGGCTGTGCGCGCTGCGCTTAAAATCACGGCTTCGTTTTCTTTGCTCATGGTGACTCCTGTGGTGATGCGGCAATTATAAAGCCTGTAGGTTGTAGGTAAGGTAAAATTTATTTATGAATGAATTGAATTCCCTCTATGACCTGATCGGCGGCGAAACAAAACTTCGCGCGCTCGTTGACCGTTTTTATGACATCATGGATTATTCACCTGAAGCCGAGGAGATCCGCGCGTATCATGCGAAGAGTTTGATCCAGTCACGAGAGAAACTTTTTATGTTCCTCTCTGGTTGGTCGGGCGGACCCGCATTGTATGTCGAAAAGTTTGGACATCCGCGTCTGCGCCAGCGTCACATGCCTTTTTCCATTGGCGAAATGGAACGTGACCAATGGTTGTGGTGCATGAGCAAAGCGCTCGATGAGAGTGAATTACTACCGACGGTGAAGGAACTTCTTAAAACGCGTTTTTCTGAGGTGGCGGATTTTATGCGGAATAAGGCTGAGGGGGCGGAGGTAAAAAGTGAGAAGTAAAAAGTGTGGCGTTTATTTGAATCAGCGAATTCAGCGTTCACACCTGCCCTGGCGGGCGGTGCCAGGGTCAGTGTCTAAAAAAGTGCCGGGTGGCTAGTGGAAATTTAGCTTTGTTCTCAAGACTTTGAGGGAATTATGAGATTAGTTTTGGATTGCTTTTAATGCTATTGACTTTTTTTTTGTTCTGTTTTATCCTCCTTGCAATGTGCGTATAAAAGGCTTTACCCTCCCTCGTTGAATTCAAATTAAAGCCTGTCTTATTGTCACATATATAAGGAGAAAAATATGAAGTATACGAAGTACTTATTCTTAAGCTTGATTGCTGTGCTTATGTTGGCTGCGTTTGCACCTGTTGCTGTGCCAACCAAGCCAGGGCTGGTTTCGCCGATTAACAAAGCGGTGAATATGTATCCTGATGGAGTCCTATTAAAGTGGTCTAAATCAGCAGTTGCCTTACCACAAACCATCTCTGACTACGACGTGGAAGTCTCTTCCAGTTCTGATTTTTTAAATATAGTTGATACTGCAAATGTAGTTGCACCTACAGTTCAATATACAATTTCTGCTGGCAGCCTTGGTTATGGCGCGACATATTATTGGCGTGTGCGCGCGAATGATTCGCTTGGGTCCCTATCTCTTTGGTCCATCACCGGGGTTTTTCGTGTGGCCGTAGAGCCTCCAACGATTATTGCTCTTTTACCTGCAGACCTTCTCACTTTGCGCCCTACATTCCATTGGACTCCAGGCGCCCAGAACGCTGATAGCTATACGATTGTATTATCTGTGGACAGCGGCTTCTCAACTTTATATCGTACCGCCACGGTTCTTTATAGTGCCATTCCGGCTAACCAATATATTTCAACAGCAGACCTGCCTGCCAATGTAACTTTCTACTGGCGAGTCCGTGCAAATAGCACTTCATTAGGCACAAGTGCATGGTCAACTTCAGGGTCATTTACCACAGCTAACCCACCGTCTATTCCTGTATTGGTCAGCCCGAAAAGCGCGAAAGTATCTCCCACGCCAACTTTGACCTGGAAGGCGGTTTCCGTTCAAGCACTTGAAACATTCGGAAAGTATGAGATTCAAATTTATAATAAAAACTTGGATGTTCTCGTATTTTCAGCAGACGATGGTGATGAGCCCTCACTGGCTACCCAAACTACCACCTCATATGTCGTCCCGCTCACTGCAAATCTTCTTCCTGCCACAACTTACTATTGGCGAATCAGTGCCTATAACGGGAATGGCGAATATAGCACTTCGGCCTTTTATGCTTTCTACACCACGATTGCGGGGCGAGTAGATGCTGCGTCGATGAATCCAGGTGAAGTTTTAGGAAACGTCCCTGGACTTGAAAATCCAGCAGATCCAACAAGTAAAACGATAGAGGGGTTTGTTGGCGGGGTTCACGAAAACGCCAATTTGCTCGGATTGAATCCCACATTCCAGTGGGATCCGGGTACGCTCAATGTGCAGACCTTTACTCTTCAGATCGCATCCAGAGATTCAGGGAGTTGTGATGTAGTCTCCCCTCAGAGCAGCACATTTGCAAAACCAATTATTAACGTTTCTCTCTCATCTGCGCAATCTGGGTACCTCGCCAAACTTGATTCCTATCCCAATAACATACTTTGTTGGCGCATTAGAGGTAATAACACGCTGTATGGTTCCAGTGAATGGTCGAATGTTCAAATATTCAGAACTGCCAATCCTCCGGCTGTTCCTGTGCTTTCTGCGCCTAAAGATGGATCTCTGACCAACGATAATTCCCCCAGGCTTGAGTGGAAGCAAGTGTCGTTGCCGTCTGGCACAGATTTTGGAAAATACGAAGTCGAAGTTTCCTATAGCAAAACTTTTACAGGCTATACATACCCCACAGATAGACTGCCACCTTTTACAGACGTTGCCTCTACTTCCTACCCATTACCCACTCTTGTTTTACCAGATGCAACTGTTATAGATCCTGTTTATTCTGTTACTCCTCCCCAACCCTCATTTCCTCTGTTTCCGATGGTTGATCAGGCTCATGACCCTAGTACAGAATTGTCGAATACCATTAGTGAGCCTTGGTATCATTTTCAATCCGAGCACGTAGCATCACCAGCTGGTGACCCACTTTATGGCGCACACCACTACTATTGGCGGGTACGTTCCTATAATAGCGATGGTGAATATAGCGCCTGGTCTACCCCGCGTTTCCTAAGAATTACAGTAGATCGTCCTACTAACCTCACCATTAATGATTGCGCTGGTACCGTTGTCGTAGATCCCACATCCCCCCGGCCATGCTTTGATTGGAGTGACGTGTATTGGGCGAGTCGTGGATATGTATTGAAAATTGCCAAACTACCAACTTTTGGACCCTCAACAATACTTACTGCTAATATAAGAAACTCTCAATATCAACCCGTCAAGGATTTACCTAAAGGTGTTACCCTTTACTGGTCAGTATCGGCGAATAACGGTGTTTCATATGGTGTAAGCCTTCCTGCTTTAGCAAATTCCTTTATATCTGCCAGCCCACCCTCAACTCCAAAACTGATTACACCAAAATCAAACCAGTTGATGCTAACCACTGAGCCCACGCTTACTTGGAGCAGACCGGTCGATTCCTATGCTGTCTCCTTTGGATATTATGAAATTCAAATTGCGTGGGATCCAAGATTCGGTTCTCTGGTTGAACCTACATTCCAAACAACAATGGGTGATGATTACGAATTAAGTTATACCCTTGGCTCTGGTGTATTAGACTCTGCAAGAAGGTATTACTGGCACGTACGTGCCTGTAATGCTACTGATCAATGTAGTACATGGTCGCCTGCACTTTATTTCCGTACATCTGTTGCCACGCCTACATTGACTGCACTGCCAAATGACACTAACCCGCTAAGACCGATTTTTTCATGGACTGGCGTCCATGATGCAGCAAGTTATGCCATTTTGATTTCCAAGAGCGCTGCTTGCAAGGTTCCAGTTGCAGGAACGGGAGCTTCTGCTCTCACCACACTTTATTACCAACCTAAAACAAATTTGGCTGCTGCTACCACATACTATTGGTGTGTGCGCGCTAATAGTAGCGCATATGGACCAGGCGCCTGGTCTGCCGCTGAGATTTACACTACCCCCTAAACTTTAATCGTTTTGACTTCACGTAATACACAACGACCCCGACTTCAAAAGTCGGGGTCGTTCGTTAACAAGCAAGGACGAGACCTTTTGTACACAATTGACAATACCGCCTAAAAACTATTGCGAACCAGCGGGCGCATAATAACGTAATTTCCATGTGCCATCGCCTGCATCGGATACTACAGAGTAGGGACTGGCAACGAAGATCCATGTACTGCCAGGCTTTAATTTAGCAGGGCTTCCATCTGAATTTAGGAATTGCATCGGTCTGCGCTGACCCGTACTTTGTTCATACTGACCAGCTTTTGTGCTCCATCTGATTTCATACTTCATCCCGTCGCGGAATAACAGCGCGGGGCCGCCATCTCCCTGTTCAAGATGAATATCCAAATTGGTGGGCGATATCACATCAACATCGGCAAAGATGACGACAAAATTTTCAAAGTGCAATTGACGTCCCGTTAGGCGGTCTGTGTCTGCGTGTAACTGACCCGCAGTTGCATTATCGGCGTTGTCTACAAATCTCAACCACGCGCCGTAAAGCGGATCATACGTCCAGCCTGATTGATTGAGCAATGCAACATAAACATTGATCTGCTTCGCTGGCACGCCGCCCTCGGGTGCTTCTTCTGTGAAAAGATTACTCGCATAATTGAATCCGCCGCGCGTATGGTTTTTGTTATCTTCGGCAACTGCCTGCAAGCGTTCCAGCGACATCATCGAGCCGCCGCCTGCATCTTCATGGGCTACCATTGAGCATTGCGGCAGTTCCGATAAAACTTCTTCTGAGGCAAAGGCATAGATCAAACATGAGTCCTGGAAGAAGGCTGCGATGTCTGCATACAGCAAGCGACCTGATCGAATGGGACCGACTTCATTGAGCGGTAATTGGGTGGATTTATTTGGAGTGGGAATCAACTGCTCGGACGGAATCAAGCCTGCGTCCAGATAAAGAAGCGTGGATCGTACATCCGCATCTGCCCGCCCCGATGACGGGTCGGCGTCACTATCGGCATTTTCATCCCCGATATTTTGAGTCGTAAAGCCAAGCCACTTGGGCAGAACAAACTCAATAGTGTATTTTGCAGGTTGAACATTGAATCCGTAATAGCCGTTTGTGTCGGTGGTCGTGG
>CAMCQT010000060.1 GCA_945877125.1 Candidatus Brevifilum fermentans
AACGACGATAGCAATAAGTGGAATGATATAACCCAGCATTGCCCATAATTTGTCGTCACTTGAAATATCAGATGACATCGGTTCTTGAGACATAATTTTTTTCCTCCGAATAAGATTAGTTTGAATTTCAAATATTTTACAACCAATCCTACTATCATGCAACCAATACATCCATCCAAGAGTACTGTGTATATTGCAAAACCCCGCAGGAATATCCAGGTAAAAGGATTAATTGCTGCTCAAACTTTCTTGCAGAAAATTTCATGATTTATGCAACAAGCGGTAAAATCAACCCATGAGCATTCGTATCGTTTTTATGGGTTCGCCTGATTTTGCATTGCCAAGCCTTTCTGCGCTGGCCGCTGCGCAAAATTATCAAGTGGTTGGCGTGGTCACACAGCCAGACCGCGCCGCAGGCCGCGGACGTGAATTGAAATCGCCGCCAGTTAAGACCCTCGCGCTGGAGTTAAATATTCCAATTATGCAGCCCGAAAAATTGCGTGAGCCGCAAGCTATGGCTCAACTTCAAGAATGGAAACCCGACCTTATTGTTGTCGCGGCGTTTGGTCAAATCTTGAAAAAGGATGTTCTCAAAATGCCGCGCTATGGCTGCATCAACGTGCATGCTTCATTGCTTCCACGTTGGCGCGGCGCCGCGCCCATCAATGCCGCAATTTTACATGGCGATGAAGAGACGGGTGTGACGATCATGCAAATGGATGTGGGACTCGACACAGGTCCCATGCTTGTGAGGAAGTCCATCCGCATCGGGCGCGACGACACGGCTGGTTCTGTTATCCAGGCATTGTCCACGCTGGGAGCAGACTTGCTCACCGAGACCCTGCCCGAATATTTTTCTGGCAATATCAAGCCTGTCTCACAGCCCGCCGAAGGTGCAACGTATGCACCCATGTTAAAAAAGGAAGATGGCTTGTTGGATTTCACTCGCCCCGCAATTGAGTTGGAACGCCGAGTGCGCGCGATGAATCCGTGGCCGGGCGCGTGGTTTGAGTGGAATGGGAATCTGCTCAAGGTGTTGCGCGCATCCACTATCAGCGGAGAAAAAAGCCTGCCGAGCGGCACCCAGCTTACGGTGGAGGGTAGACCCGCCATCCAATCCGCTGAGGGTGTATTGATTTTAGATGAAGTCCAGCCTGCGGGCAAAAAGGTCATGTTGGGTAAATCCTTCGTGGCTGGTGCTCGGGGATGGGGTATAGTCGAATAGCGTAGCTTATCAAAGCTGCGCGGGTTATATTTTCAAATCATATTTCTGGAGAAAAAATGTTCAATTCAAAAGTATTCGTTGCCGAGTTTATCGGCACATTTGCGCTGGTTTTTGTTGGTATAGGCGCAACTATTGTTGCTAATGGGGATTTGGTTGGTGTTGCTCTTGCGTACGGGCTTACACTGGCGGTTTTTGTATATGCCTATGGACATATTTCCGGTGCGCATCTAAACCCAGCTGTGACCTTTGGTCTTGCTCTGAATGGAACTGTGAAATGGATGCAGGCTATATTTTATTGGCTTGCCCAATTTGCGGGCGCGATTCTGGCTGTGTTTTTCCTAAAAACGCTTATCGAGCCTTTGGGCGCTGATATGAGTAAATTGCTGACGAGCGGTATTTTGACCGAGTCTCAGCCTATTATGGCAATGGTTCTTGAGGCTATTTTGACATTCTTCCTTGTGAATACCATTTTGTTCACAATGGTTGAGGGCAAGGGTGGCGTATTTGCAAGTTGGGCAATCGGCGCAACTTTGACATTTGCGACCCTGTTTGGTTTTCTGTTTACGGGTGATGCGATAAACCCTGCGCGCACATTGGCTGCCGCCATTTTTGCCGCGCCGAGCCTGACCAGTGTTTATACCTACGTGGTCTATTTCTTTGGACCGCTGCTCGGCTCAACGCTGGCAGTGATCGTCTTCAATTTTCTAAATGGCACAGCCGAGGATATTGAGGAAGAAGAAGACGAAGAAAACGATGCGGAAGAAGTCGTACTCGCTGTGGAGTAGCCCTCAGCAAGTACGAAGATAGATAAAAATAAAAGCAGTTCCTGCTAAATTGGCGGGAACTGCTTTTATTTTTATCTATCCAATAAAATCTATGCTAAAATTTACGCCCTTTGTAAGTTTTGGAGAAAAAAATTATGCAAGATGAAGTACCCATTGTTAACCACACTCAAAGTGTCTCTTTGAGTGACTCAATTGCCATGCGCCGTACGTTTGCCATTATCTCTCATCCAGATGCAGGCAAAACTACGTTGACCGAAAAACTACTTTTATACGGAAACGCCATCGAACTGGCTGGAAATGTACGCGCCCGTCGAAATCAACGCTCAACCACCTCAGACTGGATGGAGATGGAGCGCGAGCGTGGCATTTCGATCACCTCAACCATTCTGCAATTCCCTTATCAAGATTGCATTGTAAATTTGCTCGATACGCCTGGACATCAGGATTTTTCCGAGGATACGTATCGTACTTTGTCAGCGGTGGATAGCGCTGTGATGGTGATCGATGCTGCCAAAGGTATCGAGCCGCAAACTCTAAAATTATTTGAGGTCTGCCGCAAGCGCGGAATTCCTGTTTTTACATTCATCAACAAAATGGACAGACCCGCCCGCGATCCGCTGGATTTGCTGGATGAGATTAAAAAAGTGCTCGGCATGGAGCCGATCCCCATGAATTGGCCGATCGGCGACGGACCTGATTTTCGCGGTGTATATGACCGTGCCTCGCATGGCGTTTATTTATTCGAGCGCACCGAACGCAATGAGCGCATGGCTCCTGAAGTATTTATGTCTCTTGATGATCTCTCTGAGAAAAAAGTTTTATCTCAGAGACGGTTTGATGAACTAGCTGAAAGTATTCATCTTTTGGACGAAGCGGGCGTTGTCTTTGACCACGAGAGTGTATTGAATGAAAAACAGACTCCTGTATTTTTTGGGAGCGCGGTCACGAATTTTGGCGTGCGATTGTTCCTCGATACGTTTGTGAAATATGCGCCGCCTCCGCAACCTTACCAAAGTGACGCAGGGGAAGTTTCTCCAACTGCGCCAGATTTTTCGGGCTTCATCTTCAAAATCCAAGCCAATATGAATCCAAAACATCGCGATAGCGTCGCATTTTTGCGGATTTGTTCTGGGCGCTTTGAACGTGGCATGAGTCTCATACATACTCAAAGTGGAAAGAATTTACGTTTATTGCGCCCGTATAAACCCTTCGCGAATGAACGTGAAATTTTGGACGAGGCGTTCCCGGGTGATGTGTTGGGCATCCCAAATAACGGCGACTTCGCCATCGGCGATTCGCTTTGTTCTGGAACGCCGATTCGTTTTGCATCCATTCCGCGTTTTCAGCCTGAACATTTCGCCCTGTTGCGCAACACAGATTTGAGCAAGCAAAAACAGTTTGCAAAAGGTTTGCTTCAATTGGAAAGCGAAGGCGCGGTTCAAATTCTTTATAACTTGAACGCCTTTAAACGTGAACCGATCCTGGCGGTGGTGGGTCAACTACAATTTGACGTGGTTCAAGCCAGATTGAAGTCAGAATATAACGTGCCGACCACCCTTGAAAGATTGCCACATGTACTTTTACGCTGGATCAAAGGCTCAGATGCCGATATCGAAAACTTGCCCAATCGCAGTGAAGCCATGATCGCCCGCGATTCTCGTAATGAGTGGGTGGCGTTATTTAGTACGCCATTTTACCTAAAACATTACGCTGAAAAGCACCCCGAATTACGTTTTGTAGATATTACTGAAAGCCAGAACTTGTAGCGTTACGCAACGGCGGTTGAACTCAACCGCCGTTGCGCTTTGTTTATCCTTTCCTTAACTTGGAAAACTTGGAATTGAAGTTGTTCGCATTTTCTTTCACTTGCAGACAACTTTATAAACAGGTATTTTTCAATTATCAGGCGCATGTCACAGACTTTATTAACCCTTAATTTAGCCACTCCCCTGAATTTCTGAATTCACACACAGGTAGTTTGCTGTTTTGTAAGCTATAATGTGATGAACTTGACACAATGAAAGCCATGTTCTAAAATAGTCGGGCTATTACTACTGTAATAATGAAATAAACGTCCAAAACAGATGGACGCTCACTTCCCTGTAGGAGGGTTGGTTTGTCAAAAAATCGTTCGCAACAAATGGTGGATCGTCTGCGCGAATTACAGGCTTCATCACCTGATATTGAAGCGTCAGCGGTGGTCAGCGTTGATGGTCTTAGTATTGCGTCTGCTCTTCCGCAAGGTGTAGAAGAAGACCGTGTTTCAGCCATGTCTGCGGCTATGCTTTCGTTAGGTGAACGTATTGCAAGTGAATTAGGACGTGGTTCCCTTGAGCAGGTTTATATTAAAGGCTTGAAGGGTTATGTGGTGTTGATGTCGGTCGGTGAAGAAGCTGTTCTTACCGCATTGGCACGCGAACAGGCCAAGCTTGGCCTGATCTTCCTTGATATGCGTCGCGCCGCCGAAGATCTGGCGAAGTTGATCTAATGGAGTTGTTATGAGCCCCCTTCAAAAAAGCGGTTTGTATTACCCCAATAAATTTGGCATGATTACCATCAAGTCTTTGGAAGAAGTGATGGGTAAGAACGGTTTGAATGCCATCTTAAATTTGGCTGGTTTAAATAATTACATCGAAAATTATCCCCCTGATAATCTCGATAAAGGTTTTGATTTTGCAGAACTTTCTGCGATTGGTTCTGCCCTAGAGGAAATGTACGGACCGCGCGGCGGGCGTGGTCTTGCCCTTCGAGCAGGACGTGCGACCTTTTCTGATGCATTGAGGAATTTTGGCGCATTGGCTGGTGCCGCAGATTTGGCATTTGTCGTCCTTCCGCTTCAATCCAAGCTGAGAATTGGTCTGCCTGCCTTTGCAAAAATCTTTAGCCAATTGAGCGACCAACAAACCACTGTGGAAGAAAAAGATACAGAATGGATATGGACGATTCACAAGTGCCCTTGTTGTTGGGGACGTACAGGGGTAGATAAACCTGTATGTTTCATTTCAACCGGTTTATTACAAGAAGCCCTTAAATGGGTATCCGGTGGTAATGAATTCCGGGTAAACGAATCCAGATGTATCGCTATCGGCGATGATGTTTGTGAATTCATTGTTCAAAAAGAACCAATTTCATAAATCATAGCGAAGGTTAGGCGTGACAGAAAATAAGCCCAAAATACTCATCATTGAAGACGACCTAGACGTGGCTGAAATGCTGAACGCTTATTTTCGCGTTCAAGGTTATGAAGTGTTCACTGTCAATTGGGGCGAAGATGGCGTTCGCTCCTGTCAGACCGTTCATCCTGACCTTGTCATTCTTGACATTCGTCTTCCTGATATTGACGGTTACGAAGTAGCTAGGCGCCTCCGTGGTGATCGACGTACATCTGATATTCCCATTATTTTCCTCACAGAAAAACGTGACCGTTCAGACCGTTTGCAAGGATTGGAACTCGGCGCAGACGACTACATTACCAAACCTTTTGATGTGCAGGAGTTGCGACTGCGTGTCCGAAACGCCCTCAAGCGGGTGAGTCAAGGGTCATTGACCAATCCTGTTACTGGCTTACCAGAAGGGGCGTTGGTGGATGAAAAACTTTCTGAAGTGCTCGGAAAAGACGGCGTAGCTGTGTTGTTTGTTTCAATTGATAACATGGTTTCTTTCCGCGAAGCATATGGTTTTGTCGCTTCAGATGATGTTTTGCGTGCGATTAGTTTGATGATCGTGAATACGATGCGCGAAATTAGCCGCCCAGAGGATTTTCTCGGACATTTAAGCGGCACAGATTTTATCCTCGTCCTTCCACCTTCAAATCTTACAGCTTTGAGCGAGAAACTGCGGATTCGATTAGAGCAATCTGTGGAATATTTTTATCCAATAAAAGATCGCGAGCAAATGACAAAGAGTCAAAATCGCCTCGGTGTGAAGTTAGCTGAAATAGCAACACTTAAAGGTAATTTTACCGAAGCGAATCAAGTTAAAGCAGAATTGATACGTCTTAAGAAATAGGAGTTTTTTGCGTATTACGGTTGTCACACCTACATATAACGAAGCGGAGAACCTGCCAAAGCTGGTCTCCGCTTTATTTTCGCTTCCGCTCGATTTGCATGTGCTGGTTGTGGACGATAACAGCCCCGATGGTACCGGACGTATTGCCGATGAATTAGCTTTGGCATACCCTGACCGTATAAGTGTGCTTCATCGCCCAGGCAAGTTGGGGCTACGGTCAGCGTATTTGAATGGATTTCAAAAAGTGCTGGATGGCTTAGATGGCGATGCTCAAGCCATCGTACAGATGGATGCCGACTTTTCACACGCACCCTCCGCGCTCGTGGAAATGGCTAATTTGTTGGAGTCTAACGATGCAGTTCTTGGCTCTCGTTATGTAAAGGGTGGCTCTGTTGACGAACGCTGGCCCGTTTGGCGTAGAAGCCTTTCTGCTTTTGGTAATTATTATGCGCGTACTATTTTAGGATTACCTTTTCATGACGTAACAACTGGTTATCGCATATGGCGGCGAGAAACTTTACAGAAAATCCCATTTGAGCGTATTCAATCCAGCGGTTATGTCTTTCTTGTAGAAATGGCTTACCTCGCACATTGCCTTGAATTTAAGATCGGCGAATCACCTATTTATTTTGCAGATCGTCGCTCAGGAAAATCAAAAATGTCACTTAGAATCCAAATTGAAGCTGCTTTTCGTATTTGGCAGGTTTGGTGGGGATATCGTGATTTGAAGAAAGCAGGCAAGTCTGGGAGATTGTAGGAACTCTGCAACTTATAAGTGCTGATCTTTGGAAATACCGTAATAATCCAACGGAAGCCAGTACTTGAAGAATGTTTTAGCAAAGTGAGTGATTTGCGCAGAGGGCGAATGAAAGAGTAAAGTTCTTTATAAAAAATACCGGCAGTTTTTGAGTCCCAAAGATTTTATGACTTTGGGACTTTTAATTGACGGAACAGAGAATTGCTGAGGCTGTGCATATTCTATCGGCTCTGAAACAGGCTCGGGAGTAGGGTTGGGGCGCATGGTAAAATCCTGTTGATGACTTCCAAAAAAATCACCGTTGACCTTGTCATTCCCATCTTCAATGAAGAGGGAGTGGTCGAACACACACACAAGCGGATTTGTGCTGTGGTGGATTCGCTTACCTATGATTTCCATTTTATTTATGTAGACGACGGTTCGCGCGACGGGACAGTGGGTACGCTTCGCAAAATAGCGGGTGACGACCCGAGAGTGACTCTGCTCCGCCTCAGCCGCAATTTTGGGCACCAAGCCGCGTTGACCGCTGGCATGGACGCATCCACCGCCGAGGTGATTATTACGATGGACGGCGATGGTCAGCATCCGCCAGAGATGATTCCGCAAATGCTTGGATTGATCTCGCAAGGCTACGATATTGTGCAAACACAGCGCATGGATGCGGCCCAGCCCGCGTCTTTCAAAAAGTGGACTTCAGGTTTCTTTTATCGTTTGATCAACATTATTAGCGGCACACAGGTTTTACAGGGTGCAGCAGATTTCCGCGCGATGACCCGTCCCGCCGTGGATGCGCTGAAAGCCATGCCAGAATACCATCGCTTTTTGCGCGGCATGGTTTCATGGATCGGCTATTCGACAGTGATTCTGCCTTATCAGCCTGAGGAACGCATCAGCGGCGTTTCAAAATATTCACTCAGCAAAATGACGCGCCTTGCGATGGACGCGATCTTTTCATTTTCGTTGATGCCTCTTTACCTGGGACTCAGTTTGGGTGGAATCTTTTTCTGCCTTGCGGCAGCGGAAGTGGCGTATGTGCTTTCTTTTTGGGTCACGGGACGCACCTCCAACCTTGCGCCGGGTTGGAGTTCATTGATGTTCATGATCCTGATCGTCGGCGGAATATTGATGGTTCTGCTTGGTTTTATTGGCGTGTACGTTGGTTATATTTTTCAGGAAGTGAAACACCGACCCGTTTATTTACTTAAAGGGGAGAAAAATGATGAATGAAATTCGTCCGCAGCCTTTTTACATCACCTTACTGCGCCACGGCGAATCGGTGGGCAATGCTGAAGCCCGCTGGCAGGGACAATCTGATTTCCCGCTGACAGATACAGGACGCGCACAGGCGCGCGCGCTGGCTGAACGCTGGCAAAAGGAAAATGTTAAATTTGATTATCTGATCTCCAGTCCGTTGCAGCGCACGAAAGAAACCGCTGAGATCATTGCTTCTGCGCTGAATTTAAATGTTGAGTTTGACTCGCTTTGGCTGGAACGTGACAACGGAGATTTTGCAGGACTCACCGCACATGAAGTCCGTCAGAATTTTCAACACCCGCTTTTTTCCACGCCGTATGATCCAGTTGGCAGGGATGGGGAGGGCGACTGGGAATTGTTCCTGCGTGCAGGGCAGGCTTTGCATAGCCTGCTCAAACGTGAGCCTGCCAGATATTTGATCGTCTCGCATGGCGGCTTGTTGAATCAGGTCATGCACGCGGTGATGGGCATCGCGCCGCAAGCCAACAACGCAGGCACACGCTTCCGCTTTGGAAACACAGCCTTCGCCCAGTTGATGTATTATCCGCACCAGCACCGTTGGGCGATTGATAAACTCAACGACCACGCACATTGGATAGACACTGATTAAAGGCGGGAGAGGTTGGTAATTGTTAAATTAATAAAGGTCTTATTCATCCCTCATCCTTAATAATTCATCCTTTGTCTTCGAGGTTCTTTTGCAATCATCCACCATATCCACCATAAAATCATCAGATCGTTTGAGTGTTCTTGTTTTTGGCGCAGGCGCCATTGGAACATACTTCGGCGGCTCGCTCGTCCTTGCGGGACATAATGTTGTCTTTGTCGAACAGCCGAAGATGGTCAACGAACTGCGTGATCGCGGATTGCGGCTTGACCTGACAATTGACGAAAGAAGAAAAACAAAAGACGCATTTGTGATTGAGCCGCGCTCTTTTGTGATCGAGCCCTCGCTCGAAGAAGCCTTGAAATTTGGTCCTTTTGATGTGGCGTTCTTTGCGTTGAAATCTTTCGACACCGCCGCCGCCCTCGCAGGCATGAAACCTTTCGCCGATAAATTGCCGCCGATTCTGTGCCTCTCAAACGGTGTTGAAAACGAGCAGATGATCGCAGGTGTACTTGGGACTGAAAAAATAATCTATGGGACTGTGACCACTGCAATCGGCAGGCGCGGAGCAGGGGATATTGTGCTAGAGAAATTGCGCGGCGTGGGCGTCGCGGCGGGGCATCCGCTTTCAGAAAAATTAGTGGCGGCGATGGATGCCGCATATCTCAAATGTCGCTTGTATCCAGATGCCCACAGCATGAAATGGTCGAAGATGCTGACCAATCTCGTTTCCAATCCAACTTCTGCAATTTTGAATATGACCGCTGAGCAGGTCTTTGCAAATTGGAAATTGTACAAACTTGAAATTGACATGTTAAAGGAATGTCTCGCGGTGATGAAAGCCCAGGGACTTGAGGTATTTGACCTGCCAGGCACACCCGTCAAATTGTTAGCGCTTGCCACCCAATTACCGCTCTGGCTTTCCAAGCCTTTTCTCTCCCGTGCCGCAGGCAGTGGACGCGGCGCAAAGATGCCCTCCTTCCACATAGATTTATACTCGGGGCGCGGCAAAAGTGAAGTGGAATATTTGCACGGTGCAATTGTCCGCGAGGGCAAAAAGCGCGACATTCCCACGCCTGTCAACGAACTGCTCACAACCACACTTCTGGCATTGACCAACAAACAAATCCCGCTGGAAGAATACGATAATCAACCTGAGAAATTATTGAAAGCGTTAAAAGGTTTGAAGGTTGAAAGGTTGAAACGTTCAAACCGGTAAACTTTCAAACGAGAAAAAATGCCCATAAAATTTGTTAAACCCAACAAACAAGTCGAACTTCATCTGCCCGATGGACGCGTGCTTTCTGGCCCGCGCGGCACGCAGGTGGGTGAGTTTCTGCACCGTGTGAAGGATGATTTTGGCGCGCCCATTGTTGCCGCGATCATCAATAATGAGATTCACGAACTCACATATTTAGTTGAGATCGAATCACATTGCATCCCCGTCACCATGGATGGAGCAGACGGCGCACGCATCTATCGCCGCTCGCTCGTTTTTTTGATCGAAATTGCATTTGCCGATCTCTTCCCAAAAGGCAAACTCACCATTGACCATTCCGTTTCGTCTGGCGGATTTTATTGCCAGGTCACCGAGCGTGATGCGCTCACGCAAAGTGAACTCGATTCATTAAAATCTTACATGCAAAAACTTGTAAACGAGGATCATCCGTTGGGGCGCAAGCAGGTTCCCATTCAGGATGCCATTCAATATTTCAAGGCACTCGGGTACGAAGACAAAGTCCGTTTGTTTTCACATCGCCAAAAAGATTATCTTACGCTGTACAGCTTCGGCGAGCGCATGGATTATTTGCACGGATACATGGTTCCATCCACGGGGTATTTGCGCTGGTTCGATCTCAACCTGACCAACGGCGGTTTCACGCTTCAATTTCCGCGCCGACATGCGCCCACGCATCTTGAGCCGATGGGTGATTATCCAAAATTATTAAATACCTTTCGTCAATACGGTGATTGGCTGACGCGCCTTGATATTGATAATGTTGGCGCGCTCAACGACGCCATTCAGTCAGGACGCGCGGACGAGATTGTGCTGGTTTCAGAGGCGCTCCACGAACAAAATGTCGGAGATATTGCCCAGCAGATCGCGCAGAAAAATTCACGCATCATCCTGATCGCGGGTCCGTCATCTTCGGGTAAGACGACAACGTCGCGCCGACTTGCGATTCAATTGCTTGCGCGCGGCATCTCGCCGTTTCCGCTTGAACTGGATAATTATTTTGTAGACCGCGCAAGGACGCCGCTCGACGAAGACGGCAAGACAGATTTCGAATCTCTTGAAGCCCTCGATATTACACGTCTGGCGGAAGATATCGAAAAACTTCTCAGCGGAGATAAAGTTCAATTGCCCCGCTACAACTTCAAGTCGGGCATGAGCGAAGCGGGAGACCTCATCCAATTAAAAGATGGACAGCCGCTCATCCTCGAAGGGATTCATGGGATGAACCCCCGCCTCATTTCTGACCGTTGGGCTGGTGCGGCGTTTCGAGTTTATGTCTCCGCCCTGACACAGCTCAACCTAGACCGCCACAACCGCGTCTCGACCACCGACACACGCCTCATTCGCCGCATGGTGCGCGACGCCCGCGAGCGCGGATATTCTGCCACACAAACCATCAGTCGCTGGGAGTCTGTGCGGCGCGGCGAGAAGCGGCATATTTTCCCGTACCAGGAAAATGCAGATGTGATGTTCAATTCGGCGCTGGTCTATGAGCTTGCCGCGCTCAAACCACTGGCTGAGCCGCTCCTGCGTCAGGTTCAACACCGCGCGCCCGAATACATCGAAGCCCGCAGACTGCTGGCCTTCCTCGAATGGTTCCTGCCGCTGGACACGAGTTTGATCCCCGCAAATTCCATCATGCGCGAATTCCTAGGCGGCTCCAGTTTGAAAGATTTCAAAATCTGGAGAGGGTAGAAGGGCAAAGGATGAAGGATGAATTATGAAGGATGAAAAAAACCTTCGACCTTCGACCTTTGACTTTTTTTCCATTTATCCCTCATCCTTTATCCTTCATCCTTTTCACTTCTTATGCAACCTTCCCTCTTCTCCTCCGTTCACCTCACTGTCTCCCAACTCACCTTCCACATTCGCAAGCAATTGGAGAACGACCCAACCTTGCAGGATGTCTGGGTGGAAGGCGAGATTTCGAATCTTTCGCGCCCTGCTTCGGGTCATATTTATTTCACGCTTAAGGATAAGAATGCTTCCTTGAAATGTATGATGTGGAAGCCAGACGCGGCGCGTTTGCGTTTCGCTTTGCAGGATGGCATGGCAATCGAAGCGCATGGACGCATCACGGTCTACGAGCCGCAGGGAACTTATCAACTCGCGGTTAATATCATTCAGCCCAAAGGCGAAGGCGCGTTGTATCAGGAATTTTTGCGGCTGAAAGCCATGCTTGAGTCCGACGGTCTTTTTGACATTGATCGCAAACGCCCCATCCCTGAGTTGCCGCGTGTGATCGGAATTATCACCTCGGGCACGGGCGCAGCTTTGCGTGACATGCTCAACACCCTTCGCCGCCGACTGCCGCTCGCGAAAGTCATTCTCGCGCCTTCGCCCGTGCAGGGTGCAGATGCGCCGCTTGCCCTCGTACAAGCTTTGCAATCTCTTAACTCCCAATCCCTAATTCCTAATTACCTAATGCCTGACGTGATTTTGCTCGCACGCGGCGGCGGCTCCATCGAAGACTTGTGGGCTTTCAACGATGAGCGGGTTGTGCGTGCCGTTGCAGATTCAAACGCGCCGGTCATTTGCGGCGTGGGTCACGAAACTGATTTCACCCTCTGCGATTTCGCCGCGGATTTGCGCGCGCCAACTCCCACCGCCGCCGCTGAACTTGCGTCTCAAACCACCGTGGATGATCTACAAGAACTTCTCACTTCTTACCTCTCCCGCCTCTCTTTTTCAACTTTGAATCTGGTTGCTGAACAAAAGGCATTTGTCTCCACGTTGAGATCGCGCCTGAAATATGTTTCCCCTGAGCGGCGCGTCCAATCTGAATATCAACATCTCGACGAACTTTCGCGCCGCGCGTCTTCCGCGTTGACTCACCGCATTCAATTACAATCGAACCACGTAAATGGAATATCAAAACGCCTGCTGTCATTAAATCCCGAAGGCATACTTTCGCGCGGATATGCTATCATCACCCGAAAAGAAGATGGCAAAGTAGTTTCAAAAATAGCACAAGCACACGGCAAGATGAAAGTCCGCGTGAGTGATGGCGAGTTTGAAGTTAGAAGTGAATAGTAAAAAGTGAGAAGTGAGAAGTGAGAAGTAAAAAGTAAAAAGTAGATCGTTTGGAGCAATTATGGCAAAGACAACGAAAACCTCAAAAACATTAGAAACCTCAGAAACCTCAGAAACCTCAATTGAAAACCTGACCTACGAAGAAGCGTTGATCGAACTCGAAGGCATTGTCGAATCTCTGGAAGGCGAGCAGAATCCGCTCGAAGATTCGATGAAACTCTTTGAACGGGGACAAGCTCTCGTCGTGTATTGCGGCGCTTTGCTTGAGTCGGCTCAACTCAAAGTGCAGAAACTGACTGGAGAAACGATCAGCTCCTTCGAGGATGAATCCGAATGAACCTGATTGCAATTTTTGAAAATAAAGTTTTGATCGCTGTGCTGATCGGTTGGTTGTTGGCGCAGGCGTTGAAGATTCCGACTGAATATTTGCGCTCACACCGTTGGATGTGGGCCATGTTTTTCGCGGCGGGCGGTATGCCCTCGTCACATTCTGCGCTGTTGGTATCGGGGACGGTTGCTGTGGGTTTGTATCACGGATTTGACAACCCTTTATTTGCAATTGCAGTTGCCATCACCATGATCGTCGCACATGATGCTTCGGGCGTACGCAGGCAGGCAGGTATGCACGCAGAGCGCATCAATCTGCTTTTTGAAGAATTGTTACAAGGTCACTTGTGGGATGAAAATGAATTAAAGGAAGTGATCGGACATACGCCGCTTGAAGTGGTTGGCGGAATTTTACTGGGCTTTTTTGTGGCGATCACGCAATGGTTGCTGTGGCCGTAACCAAATTATGTCATTGCGAGGGCGTTCTTGGTCTTTGCCCGAAGCAATCTCCAAAAATTATGGAGAGATTGCTTCGTCGGGAAGAACATCCTCCTCGCAATGACATTTAACCTCTTTTCAGTCTTCTCAAAACCCCATTTACCAGATAACGCAATTCAGGCACGCGCAAAATCCACAGTGTGGAAAAATATATTCCGCCGCCGAGCACCACGCCAACGGGAGCGAGAATCCACGCGCTGAAATTTTGCCCCAAATAAAGCCAGCCCAAAATGGCAAGTGACATTGCCGCCGCACCCGCCGCAGAGGGAATTATGCCGCGCAGGATGTGACTTCCTTCGATCCCGTTCAATCTCTTTCGCATGACGATAAACAAGACAATTGCTTCGAGCGCAGTCGCCAGTGAATTCGCCAGCGCCAGTCCGCCGTGGGGCATCCAGCCGAGGAATTCAAATACTTTGATGAATATCAGGCTGAAGACCACGTTCAATGCCATCGCAACTGTGCCAATGAGAACGGGGGTTTTTGTGTCGTGTTGGGCATAAAAGGCGCGCGTCAAAATTTCCATGATCGAATGTCCGACCATGCCAGCCGCATACCAGAGCAAAGCCCACGCCACGATTTCCACGGCGCGTGCGTCGAACTCTCCGCGCTGATATAAAAGCGAAATCAAAGGTTGTCGAAGCAGAATCAGACCCAGGCTGGCAGGCAGCGCCAGAAGAATCACCGAACGCAAAGTTGCCGCGAGAGAGGATCGCATTTCATCTTGTTGACCGAGTGCGTGCTGTGCCGAAAAAGTGGGCATGACCGCAATCGCCGCGGATTGGGCAATCACCGCCTGCGCCATCAGCATCAGCGAGAAGCCGTAGTACAACCCCGTCACACTTCCGCTGACCATTTGCGAAGCCAGCCAGGTATTTACCCAAAAATTCAATTGCACAATGGCTACGCCCAGCAGGCGCGGTCCCATGAGGGTGAGGACTTGACGGACGTTCGAGTCGTGCAGACTGAGCGAGAAGCGGGAAGTGAGAAGTGAGAAGTTGGGTAGTTTTATGAGCGAGGGAATTTGTATGAGCAGGTAGAAAACCGCGCCGATGACCACGCCCCAAGCCAAGCCATAAATTCCCATCGAGGGTGAAAGCACGAGCGCGCCGAAGATAATTCCAAGTTGATAGAGTGCGGGTGTCAGCGCGGGCACAAGAAATATTTGATGCGCGTTGAGAATGCCAACGAACAGCCCGCCCAAGCCGAAGAGCACGGCCGAGATCAATTGAATCCGCAGCAGGGAAATGGTCAGCGTGAAAAGTTGCGGGTCGTCGGAAAGCCCGGGGGCAAGCGCGTAGCGCACAACCTGAGGCGCAAACAAAGCCACCAGCAGGGCAAGCAGGCTAAGGGTGAGCGTGACCGCGTTTGCAATCGCGGCGGCGAGTCGCCAGGCTGAGTCTTTTTCATCGCGTGCGAGCAATCCCGTAAATGTTGGGATAAACGCCGAGCCGAGCGCGCCGCCCGCCACGAGTAAAAATAAAGTTTCACTCACGCGGTTTGCCGCGAAGAATGCGTCGAGTTCAGGCGATGCGCCGAACGTGCGGGCGACGATCATGCCGCGCACCAGCCCGGCGATCTGCCCCAAAAAAATGGCGATCATCACCGTGCCAGTCGCGCGCGCGATTTGTTTATTTGCAGTTGATTCTGTCATAGGGTGGCGGGATTATAATCGCTTCGGAGATTTTTTATGAAGAAGACACTCACGTACATTCTCGCCCTTTTGATTTTGATGACCGCCTGCCAGTCTGTCACGCCGACAGAAACCTCTGCGCCCCCAACCCCGCCGACAAATGATTCGGCTACCGAAACATCTGCTCCGCTGAAAGATATTCCGCTCGGCGCAGGCTATGGCGTAGACGGCGGCTGGTTTCAGCTATATTTCACCGATCCCGAAAGTCCGCTTGCATCACAAGAGACAGGCGGAGTTGATGCTCCGCTCACTGCCGCCATAGACTCAGCCCGCTTAACGGTGGATGTTGCCATTTACAGTTTGAGCCTGAACAGTGTCCGCGACGCGCTGATTGATGCGCACAACCGCGGCGTGCGCGTCCGCATGGTGATGGAAAGCGACAACCTTGAGCGCTCTGACCCGCAAAAATTAAAAGATGCCGGCATTCCCATTTTAGGCGACCGCCGCGAAGGATTGATGCACGATAAATTTGTGGTCATCGATAATTCCGAAGTCTGGCTGGGTTCGATGAATTTCACAGATTCGGGTGGGTACACAGATAACAACAATCTCATGCTAATCCGCTCGGTGAAGATGGCTGAGAACTACACCAAGGAATTTGAAGAAATGTTTGTGGATGATAAGTTTGGCGATGATGTTGTGGCTGAGACTCCAAATCCGCAGGTGACGATTGATGGCACATCAATCGATGTCTATTTTTCACCCGATGACGGCGTGCAAGCTAATTTTGTTAATCTGGTCAACAATGCGCAGAAGAGTATTTATTTCATGGCTTTCTCTTTCACAGCCGACGAGATTGGCGATGCAGTCCGCGCCCGTGCAAAAGAGGGAGTGACCGTTGCAGGTGTGATGGAGACTGAACAAGTCAACTCCAATGTCGGCACTGAGTTTGATCCGTTTCAGCAGGCGGGGCTGGATGTTCTGCGCGATGGCAACGAAGGTCTAATGCATCACAAGGTCATGATCATTGACGAGAGTACGGTGATTTTTGGCTCCTACAACTTCACCAACAGCGCCGAAATAAAAAATGACGAGAACTTGATCGTGATTTACAACGAGGAAATTGCCGCGCAATTTATGGCGGAATTCCACAGGGTGTACGAACAGGCACAATCGGCTAAATAAGTTATAGTCAGTACTTCACGAAAAGGCTTTGTAGTGGCGACTTTAGTCGCTTTTTAGCCGAACGACTGAAGTCGTTACTACGTTTTCGTGATGTACTGATAGTACTTCTTCCGTTTTATTTTTGAGCATTCCCCCCTTTCGGTTTACTGAAAGGGGGGAATGCTTTTTTGCCCGTAACCTTTTGAAGATGTATGCGACTAATAGGATGAAACCAATCAACATTTATCCAATAAAAGAGGTGAAAAATGAAAAAACAATCTTATTTACTCGTACTCGTTTTAGCGCTTACAGCCATACTTATCAGTGCGTGTGGCGGCAGCGCGGCTATTTCTGCGCCCAATGCAACTTCTGGCGGCGGAAGTAAGCCTCAGGCAAGTCCCGTTGAATTTACTGGTGTTATCGAAGCTATTAACGGAGATCAATGGTCGATCAACGGACAGACGATCACAGTTGACCCCGCTGTGGTCCGCGACGGGCCTTTCAACGTGGGTGATACGGTCAAGGTGGAAGTGAATGTTCAGTCAGACGGTTCAATGGTTGTAAACCGCGTCGAAGCTCCTGGCGTTGACGATAACTCAAACGATGCCAACAGCAACGACGCCAATTCAAATGACGCCAATAGCAACGATGTCAATTCAAACGATGCCAACAGCAACGACGCCAATTCAAACGACGCCAATAGCAACGATGTCAATTCAAACGATGCTAACAGCAACGACGCCAATTCAAATGACGCCAATAGCAACGATGTCAATTCGAACGATGCCAACAGCAATGACGTCAATTCGAACGACGCCAACAGCAATGACGATAACAGCAATGATGCCAATTCGAACGACGATACTGGTAATGACTCCAATTCGAATGGTGATGACAGCAACGACAGTAATGGCAACGATGACAAGTCAAATGATAACAAGTCAAATGACGATAAATCAAATGATGATAAGTCAGACGGTAACAGCAACGACGACTAACCACCAAGTAGTTGTTGGTAAATAATTTTACGGGTCGTCTGGAATTCTCGAAAACTTCAGACGACCCACTTTAGACTATTTTCAGTATGGAAAATTTCAATGTCAAAGCGCTTTCTGATCCCCGTTCTCTTATTCGCCCTTTTTTTTGCTGGAATGGCAATTGTCCAATTTGCTAGTCCAGACCTGCCGGATAATGATGGCTTTTACCATATCAAACTGGCCTGGCTGATGCGGACAGAAAGCCTAAAACCCAATTTTCCCTGGCTGCCATTAAGCATCCTGAATGAAGAAGAGTTTTACGACCATCATTTTCTTTTTCACGTCGCGCTGATTCCCTTTACATTCGGTGACTTGCGTCTGGGAGCAAAGTGGGCGGCAGTAACTTTTTCAGCCGTTTCTTTTTTGTGCGTTTGGTATTTGTTTCATCGTCAAAAAATTCCAGCTTCCTGGTTGTGGGCAATCGCATTGTTGGGAATTTCAGATGCCTTTCTTTACCGCATGTCCATCACCCGCGTTCAGTCTTTGTCTCTCGCGGTTTTGGCTCTTGGCTTTGCATGGATTTTGGAAGGAAAATATAAACATCTGGCGGTACTGTCTTTTCTATACGTCTGGATGTACGACGCCTTTCCATTAATTTTAGCGGTTGCGGGTCTGCATTTTCTGGCTGTGTTGTTGATGGAACGCAGGTTTGAGTTTCGTCCGCTTCTATGGGCAGGGATTGGAATCGGGGCAGGATTGATCATCAATCCTTATTTCCCCGACAACCTGATATTTACCTACCATCATCTTTTGCCTAAATTACAGGATGCAACCTCTGTGAACGTTGGTAATGAGTGGTATCCGTACGACACTAACCAGTTATTGGGGAATTCACTACCGGCCTTGGTGGCGTTTGTGAGCGGGGCGCTGGCGCTGGGTTTGTCGGGTCGCAAAATGGACCTGCGGACTGCAACGTCTTTTTTGATCGCGCTCCTGTTTGGTTTGATGTTATTCAAGGCGCGCAGGTTTGTGGAATACTTTCCGCCTTTTGCCTTGATATTTTCAGCATTTGCGTGGGCGCCTCTGTTTGATGTGGAGCATCGGCCTGTTGTATTTACATCAAAGTTTCTCGCAGGATTACAGTCAAACTTGCCCATAATTTTATTGGCGGTGGCGGTGTCCATTGGAATTGTGAAAACGATCCCTGTAACTCAAGATCGCCTGTCGCAATCTAAACCCTATGATTTATATGAAGGCGCATCTGACTGGCTTACACAGAATACTCTGGCAGGTGAGCGCGTTTTCCAAACAGATTGGGATGATTTTCCGCGTTTGTTTTTTTATAACACCCACAATACCTATCTGGCCGGGCTTGACCCCACTTATTTGCAGTTGTACGACAGTGATTTGTATGATGTGTGGGTGCAGATTACGCGCGGCGAAGTGGACCAGCCGTCACAGGTTATTTTGGAGCGTTTCGGCGCACGGTATGTGCATACTGATTTGAACCACGGCAATTTCCTGCGTCAAGCCGCAAACGACCCAGGCATGACCGAAGTCTATCGCGATGGGCAGTCTGTCATTTTTGAAGTAGTGGAACCGTGATAATATATTCTCCGTTAATCTTAAATACAAATTTTGGAATGCGGATGTCAATAAAAACAATGTCTATAACGGATGGGCAACAAGAATTGAAGAATTTGCGCGAGTTGGACGTGCAAACAATCGGTGCGGTGTATGACCAGTATTTCTCCGAGGTCTATCGTTACGTGTTGTATCGAATTGGAGATCAAACCCTCGCCGAAGATATTGCCAGCGATGTGTTTATGCGTTTGCTTGAAGCTGTTCAAGACGGGCGTCCTCCACAAACCAGCTTAAAAGGCTGGTTGATCGGCACTGCCTCTCACGCCGTAACAGATCATCTTCGTCGAAAATACCGCCGACCCGAAGAGGAAATATCCGAATCCATGCCAGATCGTGGACCCAGCATTACCGCTGAAGTAGATCAGCGTGAACAAAATCGGATCGTGAACGACGCGTACACTCAATTGACGCCCGAACAACAACATGTCCTCGCCTTGCGTTTTGGGCAGGGCTATTCTCTGGAAGAGACCGCTGCCACTATGAATAAAAATGTGAATGCGGTCAAGGCTCTCCAGTTCCGCGCGTTGGCTGCTCTTCAACGCGAGGTTGGTGAGGTGGATTATGAATAACTTATATGATGTATTGGAAATATGCCTGCAAGAACTCGAAAACGGTGCGGACCTTGAAGCTGTCCTCATGCGCTATCCTGATCTTGCCAATGAATTGCGCCCAATTTTGAAAGCTTCCGTCATGGCGCGGACGATGTCGGTCTCTGCTCCTTCGCCAGATGCAGTTCGCCGTGGACGCGCGAAGCTGTTGCAACATGCCGCACAGCTTCGCGAAGCGAAAGTTGCTCCCCGTAGCAAGCGCATGATCCCGTTTTTTCAGCGGCTTGCCATTTCTTTCGCCTTGACCGCATTACTTCTTTCCAGTGGGACTGGTCTGGTGAGCGCGTCCTCTTCTGCTTTGCCGGGCGAGAATCTATATCCCGTAAAGTTGACTTGGGAAAATGTGCGTCTTTTCTTTTCCTTTAGCCCTGAATCTCACGAAGCGCTTGAACATGCATTTGAGAACGAACGCTTGCATGAAGTCAATGAACTGCTTGTGGAAGGCAGGCATGAGACAATTCGTTTTGCTGGCGTTTATATGGTAGTAAGTGGTGTCGCGTACGTATCAGGCATCCATATCGTAATATTGGATACTTCAATTGTTCCCGCTGAACCATTGTTGAATGGCGTGGCTGTTGAAGTTACAGGACATACAAACGCAGAAGGATTTGTGGACATTGAGTCCATCGCGCTGTTGCCCGCAGGAAGTGTTGTCCCAGCCGGACCGCCCGTTGAAATTAAAGACGAGAACAATAATAATGAAAATAGCAGTAATACCAATACCGGTAAAGACAGCGAAAAAAGTACTGATAACGATGATTTGAATAGTAATGACGATAATGAAAATGACAGCAATAACAACAGTGACAGCGACAGTGATAATAACAGTGGCGATGACAATAGCGATGATGGCAGTAGTGACAACAGCAACGATGACAATAGCGGTGACGACAGTAACAGCGACAGCGATAGTGACAGCGATAGTGATAAGGATAAAAGCGGTGATAGTGGCGGCGATGACAGTAAAGATAGCGACAGCGATTAACACAAAAACTGCGAGGGAGCGCCTCGCAGTTTTTGTGTACACTATGCCATGATGTATGCGCTAAAATGACTCAGTCCTATTTTTAGAAAGAATTCAATGCCCAAAACTTCCCTCCGCCTGTGGATCGCCCGCCTGCTGATCGGCATCGTCACCGCCTGGAATTTGCAAGCCGCCTTTGCATTCATCTTTTCCCCCAGCAGATTTGTCCACGCCTACGAACTTTCCGGCGCCGCAGGCGAAGCCGCCGTCCGCGGATTTGGCGTCCTGTTCCTGATGTGGAATGTGCCTTACCTATTTGCCGTGAAAGACCCAGTCCGCTACCAATTGTCGTTGACCTTCGCCGTTCTCATGCAATTTATCGGCTTGATTGGGGAAACTTACATCCTCTCCACGCTGACCGTGGAGCATACCCTCCTGAAAACTTCCGTTTTGCGTTTCATCATCTTTGATGGGGCAGGCTTACTCCTGCTGGCGATTGCGCGACTTTTAATGCAAGATAAAAAATATTAGCATTCTCTGTTGTTGAATGTTTTTTGCAATGGATTCGCGTATATCATTGCCATTTCGACTAAAATAGATTAAATTAATGCACCTAGCACGCACGTTCTAAACTCTAAACTAGACTTCGGAAGTCTCCCAGACTTCCGAAGTCTGAACACTCAGGAGAGACTTTCATGGCAGACTCAAACTTTTACCTCGGACGTTTAGTAGATGCGAAAACCGCGCAACCTACAACCAACCCAGTTCTATACGACCCCGCTGATTTAACGACTCACGCCGTCGTCACAGGTATGACCGGCTCAGGCAAAACAGGCTTGTGCGTTACCTTGCTCGAAGAAGCCGCATTGCAAAATGTTCCTGCCATTATCATCGACCCCAAAGGCGACCTGACCAATCTACTTCTGCATTTTCCCGACTTGCTCCCGCAAGACTTCCAGCCGTGGATCGATCCCGAAATGGAACGCCGCACGGGCAAGTCAATGGATATCATCGCAGACGAAGCCGCCAAAAGTTGGAGCGCTGGATTAAAAGAGTGGGGTATTGGCAAAGAGCGTTTGCTCGCTTTGCAGAACGCGGTGAAATTCGCAATCTACACCCCAGGCTCCGACGCAGGCATTCCCGTCAGCGTGCTTTCTTCGCTTGCCGCACCCGACCTCGATTGGGATACCAACCGCGAAGTCTTGCGCGAGCGCATCTCAAGCACCGTCACCGCCTTGCTTGGTCTGGTCGGCATGAACGACATTGATCCCATCCGCTCGCGTGAACATATTTTGCTTTCCAATATTTTTGAATTTCACTGGAGCGCAGGCAACAATCTCGACCTGACCGAATTAATTCTTCAAACACAAACCCCGCCGTTTGCCAACCTCGGCGCATTTTCTGTCGATACCTTCTTCCCGCCCAAAGACCGCATGGAACTCGCGATGGTGTTGAACAACATTCTCGCCGCGCCCGCCTTTGAAACCTGGCGCGAAGGCGAAGCGCTCGATGTTCAAGACCTGCTTTTCACACCCGAAGGCAAACCGCGCCACAGCATTTTTTACCTCGCGCACCTCTCAGACAGCGAGCGCATGTTCTTCGTCACACTTTTACTCTCCGCCGTCGAAACCTGGATGCGCACCCAAAAAGGTTCATCATCCCTGCGTGCCCTGGTTTACATGGACGAAATTTACGGCTACCTTCCGCCCACCGCCGTGCCGCCCTCAAAAGGCCCGCTGCTGCGCATGTTGAAACAAGCGCGCGCTTTTGGCGTCGGGCTTTTGCTCGCCACCCAAAACCCGGTCGACATTGATTACAAAGCCCTCTCCAACACCGGCACATGGATCATCGGCAAACTGCAAACCGAGCGCGACAAGAACCGCCTGCTCGACGGTCTCGAAAGCGCCACCGGCGGAATCCCACGCGCCGAGATGGACAAACTCATCTCATCGCTTGGCAAACGCGTTTTTGTTCTGCACAACGTCCACGCGAAAATGCCCGTATTAATTCAAACCCGTTGGGCGATGAATTTTCTAGCGGGACCCATGACCCGAGCGCAGATTCCTGCCCTCAATCAATTGGTGGACGCCCAAACAACGCTTCGCGCCGCGCCCGCACCTGTTACTGCTTCGAGGACAGTGTCCACACCTCAGCCTTCTGTTGAAGCCTTCCAGCCTATTTTAGTGACCAGTGATCAGTCATCAGTACCCAGTCAACCCGCCAACGTTCAACCTGCAACCAATCGTCAATCGCAAATCGTAAATCCAAAATCAGACGGCAGCCTCACAAAACCCACCCTCCCCGCCGGCATCCGCGAATACTTCCTCCCGCAGAATTACAGCCTGCCCGAAGCCTTCCAATCTGCAAAGAAATCCATGCCCTCGCAAGCCATGATCCAAGGTATCGTCTATCGTCCCTCTCTCCTCGCCGCCGCACAGGTACGCTTGCTCGACCGCAAATACGGCGTAGACTCAGAGATCAGCAAAGCCGCCCTCGTTGATTCGTTGGATCGGCGCGGCATTGTCCGCTGGGATGATTTCGCCTACGCCGGACCCTCGCTCGACAAAGTGGAAACCATGCCCGTTTCAGGCGCACGCTTCGGCACAATTGATGCCCCCTTGAACGACACAAAATTGATGACCGCCCTGCAAAAAGATTTCACCGATTGGCTCTTCCGCAACTCAGAAGTGACCGCGCGCGCCAACGTCAAACTAAAAGTCTTCGGCGGACCAGATGTCAGCCAGGCAGAATTCATGAAGGCCTGTTCCGAAGCCGCCAGTGATGGGCGCGACGCGGAACTTGAAAAGAAGACCGCCGCACTCGATAAGAAAATCAAAAGCGCCGAAGATAAGTTGATAAAAGAAGAACGCGAACTGCAACAAGATGAAGCAGATTTGCGAAACCGCAACATCGAGACAGGACTCAGTGGCGCGGAAGCGCTGGCAGGCATGTTTGGCTTGGGGCGCAAGAAGAGCCTCTCCACTTCGGTCTCCAAATATCGCATGGCGCAAAACGCCAAAGAAGATGTGAAGGAATCAGAAGATGCCATCACGCAATATAAAAAGGAACTTGCCAGCCTTGAACGCCAGCGTGATGAAATCGCAACAGAGGTCAATAATAGCTGGGGCAGCGTGGTCAATGAGATTAGCGAAGTGAGTATCAAACCCAAAAAGACTGATATTTACGTCAACCTCTTCGGCGTGGCTTGGAAACCATATTACATCGTGCAAGCAGGCAACGAAACCATCGAACTTCCCGCCTTTGGCGCAGAGTAAACCCCGTAGGTCACGTTTGCAACGTGACACCCACCGAAATGGCGCAAGTCACGCTTCAAGCGTGACCTACATCTTCAAAACGTAAGGTAGTGACGACTTCAAGTCGTCACTATTATTTAAAGGACAAATCACATGAGTATTTTCATTCTTCTACTGGCTTTGGCAATTTGGGGCGTTGTACATTCCTTCCTCGCCTCTCATCTGGCAAAAGATTTATTCCGCTTGAAACTGGGCAGCATGGACTTTTACCGCCTCGCCTACAATATTTTCGCCGCAATCAGCTTTCTTCCCATTTTATATTTGATGGCAACCCTGCCCAATAAATTAGTTTACGAAGTCCCATCCCCGTGGAATTTGGTCATGTTTGGCGGACAATTATTGTCCATTCTCCTGCTTGGGGTCGCCTTTCTGCAAACGGATTCGCTTTCCTTCGTCGGCTTGCGTCAACTGTTTGAGCAGGAAAAATCAGGCGCACTCGTCGTTCATGGATTATATAAAATTGTGCGTCATCCGCTTTATACATTTAGCTTGCTCTTCCTCTGGCTCACACCGAGCGTTTCGCAAAACTCACTCACCGTGTACATCGGCTCCACGCTTTATATTTTGATCGGTGTGTATTTTGAAGAACGCAAACTTCTGCGCGAGTTTGGCGAGGCGTACGCAAATTATAAAAATTCCACGCCTATGCTGATCCCGGGGCCAGTGTTGGGGAAGAAATAAATTACAGAGACAATTCCTTACCCATTGAGAACTTTCAATCAGCAAACATTTACTCTTCCTTCCCAGTGTTACAATCGCAACAAATTAATAACTTTGAGAGCACACGATGACTAAAATTCTGTTGATTGAAGACATACTCGATAATGCCACGCTTGTGCGGAAGGCATTGTCGGGGCGCGGTTATGAGATCATTCACGCGCTGGATGCGGAGACGGGTCTGCAAATGGCTCTGGAACACATCCCCGATTTGATTCTGCTTGACCTTGGCCTGCCTGATTATGATGGGCAAACGCTGGCCGGTTGGATGCGTGCCGAATCTGTGCTGGATGCGACGCCAATTGTTGCGGTCACTGCCTGGCCCGAAGAGACGGCCAAAAAAATGGTTGAAAGTTATGGGTTTGATGGCTATATTTGCAAACCGATCATAAAAGTTGGCGAGTTCGCTGCCAAAATAGATTCATATCTGAAAGCTCGATAAATGTTGCCTGCTGATTCAAATACCGCTCTCAAACTGATTCCAGTCAGTCAGTTTACCGACGAACAACTTGCGTCGATCTATAACCAGACGCGCGTCGATTATATGGT
>CAMCQT010000061.1 GCA_945877125.1 Candidatus Brevifilum fermentans
GTAGCGGACCCGATGGAGCGGTGCTTACAAAAGATGTTATGAATGCGACAGCGGCGCTTCAGCCTGTTACCGCGAATCTGTCTTCGGCGGCGTCAGCTTTGCCCCTCAGCCGCATGTGGCAGGTAATGGCGCAACGTCTAACCGAAAGCTGGCAGACCATCCCCCATTTTTATTTGGAGGCGGAAGTCAATGCTGCGCCGCTCAAAGCCTGGCGCGCCAAACTGCTGGAACGCTCCGAAGAGAAAGTCACTTTCACTGACCTGATCGTCAAGTTGACAGCCATTGCCCTGCGCCAACATCCACGTGTAAATTCCAGTTGGATTAACGGAACCATTCAAATCAACGCGGATGTCAACATCGGCTTGGCGGTGGCGGTGGAAGAGGGATTGCTGGTTCCAGTCATTCATCACGCTGATGAGTTGGGCATTCGAACTCTGGCTGTTCGCCGCAAGGCATTGGTCAGCGGAGCGCAAGCCAACAAACTAAGCCTGACAGATATGAGCGGCGGCACGTTCACCATCAGCAACCTGGGAATGTTTAGCAGTATCGATAACTTTAGCGCAATCGTCAATCCGCCGGAAGCGGCAATCTTAGCCCTAGGTCGTATCGCAGACAAAATTGTCGCAGTGAATGGGCAGCCAGTCGTCCAGCCGATGATGCGCATGACGCTCTCGTGCGACCATCGCGTCATCGACGGAGCGCGCGGCGCTGAGTTCTTGCAAACGCTGGTGACGCTGATCGAAGACCCGCTGACTGCCTTGGATTAATATTATGGAAACCATCATGCAAATTTGGCGTGTGGATGTTGTTACGCAAAAACTTAACAGGGAACCAGTTCCAGCCGGATGGGAAAAACTCGGTGGTCGCGGGCTTCTTGCCCGTATCATGCTGGATGAAGTCGAGCCGACTTGTGAGCCGCTGGGTTCCAAGAATAAACTGATCTATGCCCCCGGTTTACTTGTCGGGCAAAGACTATCCTCCTGTGATCGCCTTTCCGTCGGTGGCAAATCGCCGCTGACGGGCGGAATCAAGGAAGCTAACGCGGGCGGGCGCACGGGATTGCACATGGCGATGATGGGCATGAAAGCCCTGATCCTTGAAGGCAAACCAAAAGCAGATGGCTGGTGGATTCTTCATCTCAGTCTCGAAGGAGCACGTTGGGAAAAAGCTGATGAACTTGCGGGGCTGGGCATTTATGATGCCACGCCAAAATTGATTGAGAAATACGGCAAGCATGTGGCTATCGCTTTGATCGGCTTGGCGGGCGAACTCGAACTTGCTTCGGCGGGCATTCAAAACATCGACAAAGACCGAATCCCGTCACGCATGGCGGCTCGCGGTGGGCTGGGAGCCGTGATGGGTTCGAAAGGTTTGAAGGCGATTATTTTTGATAACGCAGGCGGTCAAAATCCGCCGCAGGAAGACCCGGAGAAATACAAGCCGATCAGGAAATCCTACACCACTGCAGTCATCAATCACCCCCAGTCACAAGTCTATAAAGATTACGGCACTGCTGCAATGACCATGATGTGCAATACCATGGGCGCGCTCCCCACCCGCAATTTTTCCAGCGGCGAGTTTGAAAATGCTGAAAACATTAGCGGCGATACGATGCGCGCAATGACTTTGGAGCGCGGCGGCAAAGGAGCGCCTGCCCACGCCTGCATGGCTGGATGCACCATCCAATGCTCGAACATCTTTCCCGATGCAAATGGTGAGTCATTGGTTTCTCCATTGGAATATGAAACAATTGGTTTGATGGGCTCCAATCTCGGCATTGACTCGTTCGATGTCATTGGGCAACTGAACTATGTAGCCAATGACCTGGGGCTGGATACCATCGAACTGGGCGCTGCCTTGGGCGTAGCCGCAGAAGCAGGCTTGATGGCTTGGGGTGATGGCGAGCGTGCGCTGCAACTGGTGGACGAAATCCGCCAGAATACGCCTTTGGGGAGAATCCTGGGCATGGGCGCCACCATCACCGGCAAAGTGTTGGGCGTGGAACGCGTGCCGGCGGTCAAAGGGCAAGCCATGAGTTCATACGAGCCGCGTGCCATTAAAGGCACCGGGGTAACATATGCCACAACCCCGCAAGGCGCAGACCACACCAGCGGGCTGACCATCCGCGCCAAGGTCGATCATCTTAGCCCGAAGGGACAAGTCGCTGCTTCACTCAACGCGCAACTTAACAATGCCGGGTATGATTCTCTCGGAGCCTGTCTCTTCTCTGGCTTTGGTTTTAGCACAGATCCAACCTTGGTCCCTGAATTGGTGCGGACGATTTACGGCTGGGAAGTATCAGATAATTATTTACAAGACCTCGGCAAGGAAACGATCAAGATGGAACGAGAATGGAATCGGCGGGCAGGCTTTACAAACGCCCACGATCGTTTGCCGGAATGGATGACCCGCGAACCCGTGCCGCCTACCAACGCTGTGTTTGATGTCTCGAACGAAGAATTGGATACGATCTTCGATAAACTCGACTAAAGGTGACGATTTATATGGAAGGTTCAATATGAGTGAATATCGTGTTGTCGGCAAATCAATTCCACGGAAGGACGCCCTGGAAAAAGTGACTGGTTCAGCCATTTACGGGGCTGATATTTTCCTTCCCAAGATGTTGTATGCGGCTGTATGCAGGTCGCCTCATGCCCATGCAAAAATTTTAAGCGTCGACATTGGTGAAGCGGCAAAGGTGCCGGGCGTAAAGATCATATTAACAGGCAAGGACAACATTGGTCTGTTTGGGCAGTTCCTCATGGATCAACCCATCATAGCGTTTGAAAAAGTGCGCTATGAAGGCGAGCCTGTTGCCGCTGTGGCAGCCGAAGATTTGGATGCGGCGTGGGAAGCGGTAAAGTTGATCAAAGTGGAATATGAACTGCTTACGCCGGTTATAGACTCGATCCAGGCAATGAAACCAGACTCCCCACTGCTTCACGAAAAATGGTCAGATTATAAAATGGCTCAAGCCGCCAACCCGGTCGATAAATCCAATGTATGCGACCATTTCCATCTTAAAAAAGGTGACATCGAAGCGGGATTTGCCGAGTCTGACATCATCGTTGAAAATGATTACGATGGTGAAATGGTACAACATTCAACGATGGAAACGCACGGTTCGACTGTGCTATTTGACAATAAAGGGTTGACGATTTGGTCTCCAACTCAAAGCCCTTTTATGACTCGCGATCAACTGGCAAAACTTTTTAACCTGTCATTAAATCAGGTCAGAATTATTTGCACTCACATTGGCGGCGGATTCGGCAGCAAATATGAATTGAAAACCGAACCAATTCTCGCGCTTTTGGCTTTGAAATTAAAAGGTCGCCCAATAAAAATGTTCAATACCAGGGCGGAGGAATTTCTTACCGGCGGGTGCAGGGGGCCATGGCGTATTCATGCAAAAACCGGAGCGAAGAAAGACGGGACTCTTGTTGCACACCAGTTCACTATTTATTGGGATACCGGAGCGTATGCCACCACGGGACCGCGTGTTAGTTATAACGCCTGCTTTGCGTCAGTGACTCCTTATAAAATACCCAATATCGTCATCGATGGTTACACCGTTGTTACGAATAAACATATTGCAACAGCGTATCGTGGATTTGGAGTTCCTGAGGTCGTTTGGGGGTATGAGAATCAGATGGATTTGATTGCCGAAAAATTAAATATGGACAAGGTGGAGTTTCGCTTAAAAAACGCGCTCGATGATGACGATGAATCAGGCACTGGGGAAATATTAAAATCTGTCGCGGTGAAAGACTGCATAAAAGAAGCCGCACGCTTACTTGAATGGGACAAGGATTTCAAGCCTGGTCTCACTCCTGAGGGCAAGCTTCGCGGAAGAGGAATTGCCGCCTTTTGTAAATTAACCGGTACTCCTTCCTCCACATCTGTTATCGTCAAAATGAACGAAGATGGAACCGTTGTGGTCTTCGTCAGCGGCTTGGAAATGGGACAAGGCTCCACCACTGTTATTCCCCAGATCGTCGCAGAGGGGCTGGGTATTTCGGTGGAAAAAGTAACGACTGTGCCGGTTGACACGCTCTATTCCCCTTACGATAAGACAACCACGTCAAGCCGTTTGACCTTTCATAGCGGCAATGCAGCTTTGGATGCGATCAATGGGATCGGCGGGATTAATGATCAAATTAGAGAGCTTGCTTCCATCAAATGGAAGATGGATGTGGAACAGGTTGTAATTCAAGACGGCGTTGTCATTGGAAGAGACAATAGCGGCAATGAAAAAAGGATTGTAATAGAAGACATCGGCAAGAGTGGCATCATGAAGGAACAAAAACCCGTTATCGCAACGGGAAAATACTCCACTTCCGAAATTTACGATCCGCCGGATGTGGAAACGCACCAATCAAAAAGACCTACAGTCATGTGGTTTTGGGGCGCTCAAGCCGCCGAAGTCGAAATAGATCCAGAAACTGGAAAGGTTGAAGTTACGAAAGTTACCGCCGCCCATGATATAGGAAAAGCGATCAATCCACTTGGCGTACTCCAACAGATCGAAGGCGGGGTGATTATGGGAATGGGTCACGCTTTATTGGAGGAAATGATCTTTGACGATAAAGCCATATTGCTGAATGGAAACATGGTTGATTTCAAATTGCCCACTTCCAGAGATGCAAAAATGGATTTGAAAATAGCGCTCGTTGAAACCAAGCCGCACCCGGAAGGTCCGTATGGAGCAAAGGGCATCGGAGAGCCGGGTATGGCTCCGACAGCGGCGGCAATCGCATTTGCGGTGTCCAATGCGGTTGGAAAGCGATTTACATCCATGCCGATAAAAGCAGACGATGTTTTGTTAACCTTGAAGAAAATGAAAAGCAGTGACAATCATCGAATGGGAGGGGAATAAAACATGTTGAATAAATTCGATTTGCTGGTTCCAAAAACATTGGATGAAGCGCTGCAACAGTACGCTGAATTGGGCAGTAAATGTAAGATATTCGCCGGCGGAACAGACGTACTTGTTTCCATGCATGGCGGACATAAAGCATATGCTTTGCTCATGGATATAAAAAATCTCGAAGAATTAAAAGGCGTTGAATATACCCCTGAAAAGGGCATTGTCATTGGAGCGCTTACGACGCATCGTTGTCTTGAAAGGCTGCCAGCTATAAAAGAGGTCTATACTGCGTTGTTTGAAGGCGTCAGTCAGGTCGGGAGTGTCCAGACCCGAAACCGCGGAACAATCGGTGGAAATATATGTAACGCTGTACCTTCGGGAGATACTTTGGGTCCGCTTCTTGCGCTAAACGCAAGTGTCATTGTACAAAGCGTCAAAGGGGCGCGGGAAATACCGTTTGGCGAGTTATTTCCCGGACCGAAAAAGACAGCTCTTAAAGAAGATGAACTTTTGATAAAAATCCTCATACCGGCACGCCTGTCAAATAGCGCCTCAGCCTACACAAAATTTGCGCGTCGAAATTCGATGGACCTTGCACTTTTAGGCACAGCGACAGATTTGATCAGCAATGACGGTAAAACATGTGACAATGCGCGCATATCATTAACAACTGCCGCGCCGACAATCATACGGGCAAGGAAAACCGAAGAATTTTTGGTCGGAAAAGAGTTGACGAAAGATGTGATGAAAGAAGCCGGTGAAATCGCATCGGCAGAGGCAAAACCAAGAAGCAGCTGGCGTTCCTCGGAAGAATACCGCCGTGAAGTTCTCAAAGCGATCGTTCCACGGACTTTGGCAATTGCCTTGGATCGGATTCAGAAAGGAGTTAATATTCCATGATTGAGAAAACGATAACCGTAACTGTAAACGGAGAAGTTCATACAAGAACGGTAAAAGTTCATAGAACTCTGCTGGAATTTATACGCGAAGACTTATATCTTACAGGGACAAAAGAAGGTTGCAACGAAGGGGAATGTGGCGGTTGTACAATCCTGTTTGACGGTAAGCCATTAAACTCCTGCATGATGCTGGCAATGGAAGCGGATGGTCATGATATTCTGACAGTGGAAGGCTTGGAAAAAGATGGAAAGCTTCACCCATTGCAGGAAGCCTTTATAGAAGTTGGAGCAGTGCAGTGCGGTTTCTGCACGCCAGGCATGTTGTTATCTGCAAAAGCCTGTCTGGATGAATTCCCAGACGCGTCAGAAGACAGAATTCGCAAGGAAATCGAAGGCAATATATGCAGATGTACAGGATATAACCGTATCGTTCAAGCCATTCAGGTGGCGGCTGAAAAAATGCGTCAGGATACATTGATTGTAAATAAGCCATGAGGTAATTCCTTAATCCCCGCATTTCAATTTTTTAGAAATGAAGATTCCCTCTGCTTTAGGTGTAGTAAATTTTATAGTCGATATGTGAGGCGATTAAATATGAGCACATTTCAATATTATCGACCGCAGCGCTTTGAAGAGTTATGGCAGTTGATGGTCGAATACAATAATGCCTTTTCTCTGCTGGCAGGAGGAACTGATTTGTTAGTGCGGCTCCGTAAGGGGCGCACGAACTCAAGGGCATTGATCGATATAAAGGGATTGCAAGAATTGCATGGGGGCATACAGGAAATAAATGGTGGACTACGAGTGGGAGCATTGGCTCTGATGGGCGATCTGGTGGATGATGCGCGCATGCAACAGCATTTCCCTGCTTTGGTGGAGGCGATGAAGTGGGTGGGGTCAACGCAAATCCGCAATCGCGCCACATTGACGGGAAATATTTGCAATGCCTCGCCTGCCGCAGATACTGCCCCTGCACTGCTTGTATATGGAGCACGCGTCAATATTCTTGGATCTTTGGGCGAGCGTACTCTGTCGCTGGAGGATTTCTTTCTGGCTCCGGGACGCAGCGCACTTAATCCGCATGAGATTGTTCAATCAATTGACCTGTCTTATCCTGAAACCCCCAACGGCTCATCTTTTTTGCGATTGACGCGGCGGCGCGGATTTGACCTCGCGACGGTGAGTGTTGCATGTCTGCTGATTCCCGAAGCGGGGCGGATACGCTTCGGGCTGGGTGCTGTTGCTCCCACACCGCTACTGGTAATTGACGGGAGTGGAGTTCTTACACAAACCGAATCCGCTCAAGTGGCAAAAGAATCCGCATTGGCAAAACTGGCAGAGCGGGCAACTCCAATTAGCGATGTGCGCGCGAGCAAAGAATATCGTCAGGCTATGTTGTTTGCGCTGATGTCTAAAGCCCAGCACATTGCAAGTGAACGACTGAACCAATCACGGAGTTGAGATGAGCACACAAAAGTATCCCATCAAACTTGAAGTCAACGGGGAATGGCACACATTGCAGGTGGCGGCACAGCACAGCTTGCTGCAAGTGCTGCGCGACCAGCTTAACCTGACCGGCACAAAAGAATGTTGTGATGAAGGTGAGTGCGGAGCCTGTACCGTCCTGTTGAATGGACGCTCGGTTACATCCTGTCTGATATTGGCAGTGGAAGTGGACGGCTCCAGCATAACGACCATTGAGGGATTGGGACAAGGCGATCAACTCGACCCGTTGCAGGAATCCTTCCTTGAGCATGGCGCGGTGCAATGTGGCTTTTGCATCCCGGGCATAATCATGTCCGGCAAATATCTGCTCAAGAAAAACCCGAAACCGACTTACGAAGAAGTTCAGGAAGGGCTTGCAGGCAACTTGTGCCGCTGCGCTGGCTATGGTCAGATCATCGAGGCGGTATTATCAACGGCTGAGAAGGCAGGCGAGGCGCAGTCATGAGCGCATCGACGACCATCCCCGCCGAAAGCCTAGTTGGAAAATCGCTGACGCGTGTCGGCGGGCGTGACCGTGTAACCGGAGCGCAACGCTACATCGCTGACATAAAGTTGGATGGCGCATTACATGTCAAGCTGGTCACTTTGCCTGTGGGTCATGCGCGAATTATTTCAATAGATACCAGCCTTGCTTTGCAGGTAACAGGCGTGTCCTGCGTCATAACCGCCGCCGATTTGAAACAGCCTGTGCCGCGTTTTGGACCAAGCTTCAATGATCGCCCCGTGTTGGCAGTCGATGAAGTAAAGTATTACGGCGAGCCGGTGGCAGCAGTTGCCGCGGAAGATGAAGACTCCGCAGAAGAAGCCGCACGATTGGTACAGGTTGAGTATGAAGAACTCCCGGGCGTCTACTCGGTCGAACGGGCGCTGGCATCCGACGCTCCACTGGTTCAAGCCCCTTCACTGCGCGGTAATAATCCACTGGCGCATACCAATATTATTAATGAGTGGAAACTCGATTGGGGAAATGTGGACACAGCCAAAGCCGATCTGGTTTTGGAGAATACTTATACCTTCCCAATGATCTCGCATTTTGCGATCGAGCCGTTTGCATTCATGGCGTCTGCAAAGGATGGCGGCATAACCGTCTGGAGCCCGATCCAGCATCCGTTTGTGATGCAGCGCATCATCGCTCACGTAACCGACCTGCCACTTTCAGCAGTCCGAATTATCGCCCCCGATCCTGGCGGATCATTTGGCGGCAAGGCTTATCCCAAATTCGAGCCGCTTCTGGCATTGATGGCGCTCAAAACTGGACGACCTGTTCGGCTGGTTTTAAATCTCGAAGAGTCCTTCCAGGCTTCTCGTCGGGCATCCAATCAGGTCTGGGTTCGCAGCGGATTCGACCATCAGGGCATGTTGGTGTTTCAGGATATTCGGGCTGATTTCATGTTGGGCGCTTACGTCGACATCGGTGACCGGGTGGTTAGTAAAGCGGCATACACTGCGGCGGGACCCTACCGAAACCCAAATGCCCGCATTTTGGCTCGCAGTCTTTTTTCGCACACCACCCCCAGCACAGCCTTCCGCGGATTTGGCGTGCCGCAGGTTTCGTGGGCAATCGAGTCGCAGATCAATCAAGCCGCTGAAAAACTGGGATTGGACGGGCTTGAAATTCGCCTGCGTAACGTGGCGCATAAAGGTGAATTGGTTATCCCCGGCGGAACGCCCGCCGATGGGCATTGGGAGCAGACTCTACAGAAGGCTGCGGATGCCATCGACTGGGGAACGCCTCTGCCATCGGGACGGGGGCGTGGGCTTTCGATGGGCATGAAGCCATCTGCAACAGTGTTGAGTTCCAATGTGCTGGCGCGTCTGCACATGGATGGCAGCCTCTCCTTATTGATGGGCACATCAGATATGGGGCAGGGCGCGCGTACTGTGTTTGTTCAACTGGCAGCCAGTGAACTGGAAGTTCCGCCTGAGAAGGTGCAAATAACCATGGGAGATACTTCAATCGTTCCATTTGATTCTTCCACATCCGCCAGTCGCTCGACGGTTTTTATGGGCAATGCCGTGCGGCTTGCCTGTCAGGATGTGATGCGGAAACTCAAAGAGATTGCCACCGAACAATACGGTGTTGCGCAGGGAGAGATCCAAATCTTCGGCGGAAAATTGCATTTTGCAGGACGCAGCCTGCCATACACAACGGTATTGAAGGATTATTTCGGACCCGGTCGCGGTGAAATAATTGGGCTGGGAACAACGCGTGCACGCTTCGAACCAGAACATCCGCTGGGGGGGAATCCAGCCTTTTGGGAACTGGTGGCAGTAGGTTGTGAAGCAGAGGTCGACACCACCACAGGCGAAATCACGATCCATAAATTGGCAACTGTCACCGATGTTGGCAAAGCGATCAATCCCCAGCAGGTTGAGACGCAAGACGCCGGAGCCGCGATCATGGGCTTGGGGCATACGCTGATGGAGCATTTGATGTTGGACGATCACGGACGACTGCGCAACGCAGGGGCGCTGGATTATCGCATTCCGACCATCAAAGATATGCCGGGCTCACTGCACAGCGGGCTGGTCGAGAATCAGGATGGTCCCGGACCATTCGGCGCGAAAGGTGCAGGGGAAAGCGGAATCCTGTCCATTTCTGGAGCCGTGGGAGCGGCGGTGAGTCAGGCAACGGGCGTGATAATCCGCGACTTGCCTTTAACACCCGAACGGGTTTGGCTGGCGCTGCAAGACAAAGCGAATATAAACCCTTCGGCAATCCACTCAAAATCATTAGATCACGATTCTGGAGTCCATCAGCTTGCTGATGGATTGAAGTAAATTTTAGCTGTGAATTTACCCTGACGGAGGTCTGTTTTACGGGTGAAAACATTTACGAATCGGCATTTCCATGCTTCGCACGTCAAACGGACAGCAAGCTGTCCGAGTCCAGAGTCGTTTTCGTGATCTACTGAAAATAGAAACTTGCTATTTGTTCCAACATCTTGTAACTCAAAAGGTGCTACATGCTTACATATATTGTTCTGCTAGGTCCCCCCGGAGCTGGGAAGGGAACCCAATCAAAAGTTTTGGCAAGCGAACTTGACGTGCCGCATATTTCTTCAGGAGATATTTTCCGCGATAACATCAAGAACGATACTCCCCTTGGTAGGTTGGCACATAAAGCTATCAGCAAGGGTGAACTGGTGTCAGATGACTTAACAATTGCCATGTTGCGTGAGCGTTTCATGCAGCGAGATTGTGCAAACGGGGCTATTCTGGATGGCTTTCCCCGCAACCCCGTTCAGGCAGAGGCGCTTGAAGAACTTTTGAACAGCTTTGGCGGACAGGTCAATCTCGTTCTTTTCATCACATCTCCTGTCAAGTCCCTTATTGAAAGATTGGCGGGGCGATGGACTTGTCAGGCGCAGGGTCATACCTATCACGAATGCTTCAATCCGCCAAAAGAAAAAGGGATTTGTGATATAGATGGTTCTGCCCTATACCAACGCGAAGACGATAAAGCCGAAACGGTATTAAATCGTATTGAAATTTATCAGAACCAAACGGCGCCTCTAATTAAATATTACGATGAGCGGGGTATCCTCGCCAGGATTGACGGAGTTGAATCAATTGAGAAAGTTTCTGCTCAATTGATGTCTGTGTTGAAATGCTAGGCTTTTGATTTGAAACTGTTCTGACCATTTACTTTATCCGCCCTGAATTATGAAGCGAAACGAATGGAAAGGGGGAGTGCGTCAGTGCATCGTATAAAAACTAATGAGATAAAAAATGATTTTCTAAGGTTTGTGTTTTCGATCAGATTGGATTAGTACTATAGCGATGCAGGCTCCAGGATAGCGGGTTCATTGAAAAATATCCACAAATGGAACCCGCGGTGCGTAACTATTTTTGACCCCTATTTTCTAGCCAAAATCGGCAAAAAAGCAACAAAAAACCGACTTTTTAGGTCGGTGTTTTGTCGTTACTCTCTGCGGTCCCGACGGGGGATCGAAACCTCGAAGCGTAACTATTTTCCGTATTGACGATAAGTTGAATTTTGAGCCTTTTTAAGGCTTTTTTGTTACTTCTTGCGAAAACAGGAAGAATGTCACACAAGATTTGTTGCATTTTATTACGGTTAGGACGGCTATAACTTCAGGTCACAAGCCTTATCGAAAAACATGACCGATTTACACAATCATATTTTATGGCATGGAAAACATAAGTTAAATGTTGTAGATTCTTGCTTACTTCATCAAATAACCATACCGTTCTTTAAATTGTTTCACTGTTAGATGGGTCAATTCAGCCAGTTTTTCAAACAGCAGATTATCGGCGTTGTGTTCTGGCTTTAGACGAGTCATAAATTTGTATGCAGTAGTGTAACGGTAAGAATTCCTATCAACCATGCGTACTTCGGTTCTTCCAGTCTCTTGCTTGATCATGTCTTGATATGGGATTGGGACCATTTGTCCTTGCTGCAAAGTAATGATCGCGCTGGTTCCACCGTTCAAAAGGAATTCGACAGCAGCCCCGCCAAGGCCGCGTGTGTATTCGATGTCCAGCGCACATGGAGGCGCACAACGCAGCTCATATCCAAGGATGTGTTTGACGATTTTTAATCGAATCCCGTAGCCTGCCAATTCTTTGTCAATTTCATCCTTCAAAATATCCAAAAAATTAACATCTGGCAGGCGGATGTGCCCATGCTCATCCCTTTCCACGTGGCTCAGTGTATTAAGATCTTCGCGTGACAGATTCTCGAGTATTCCTTCTGCCAGCACTACCACTCCATAAGGCTTCCCTTCTGTTAAACGCATTAGCATCGTTGTTACCAAAATATCAACCACTTCATGCAGTCGTATTTCTCTTCCTGACCATTCTTCAGGAATAAGGGTGATGGTGCTTGTGGCTCCCTGCCCAACCCCCAATGCTAGATGCCCCGCGTTGCGTCCCATGGATAGTACCAGGAACCAATGGCGCATAGTGGACGAATCCCGTTTGAGATTCATCACCAGACGTGTACCCACTTCGCGGGCGGTTTCGTAGCCGAAAGTCGGAATATCACCTGGCAATGGCAAGTCGTTATCGATTGTCTTGGGCACGTGGACAGAGCGTAGATCAACCCCCATAATTTCCTGGGCATACCTGGCTACCTGTGAAGCCGAATATACTGTATCGTCGCCGCCGATCGAAACCAGTGCGTCAATTCCAGCATCTTTCAAAGTTGTAACACATTGGCGCAATGCCTCAGGAGATTTTGTTGGGTTAGCGCGGGCGGAGTGTAAAATCGACCCTCCCTCTAAATAAATATAGCCTACAATTTCAGGAGTTAGCTCAATGCCAATCAGATTTCCTTCCATGAGGTGCTTAAAGCCATCGTATATTCCCATCACTGTGCAATGATTGCGATAAGCCTCCATTGTTACCGCATGGATAACGCTGTTAATTCCGGGAGCGGAACCTCCGCCTACAAGGATTCCAATTCTACCTATTTTATTTTTCACATCCATACCCATCTCCATTTATTCTGTGTAGGAAAGATGACCTGTTATAAAACTAATTCAACACAAAGGACACGAAGATTAATATCCTTAGTGTCCTTTGTGTTGAATACTTTTTTGCAATAACCTCACATGTACATCATTAACAGCGACGGATCTTCGATGAGAGACTTGATCATTTGCAGGAAGCGAGCCGCTGGAGCGCCATCCACGAGACGATGATCGAAAACCAGAGACAGCGTCCACATCTGGCGGATGACGATTTCATTTCCGCGCGGGACAGCCTTGGGGGCAATCTGTCCCACGCCAAGAATTGCAGCTTCGGGCAGGTTGATGACCGGGGTAAATGCGTCCACATCGTACATCCCAAGGTTGGTGATGGTGAACGTGCCACCGCTCAAATCGTCGGGCAGGGAACGCCCGGAGCGGGCGCCATCCACCATGCGGCGGAAGTCTTCACCAAACTGGCGCAGATTCTTTTTATCGGCATCCTTGATGACAGGCACAAGTAATCCGCGATCCGTATCCACTGCCATGCCGATGTTGACATGTCCTAGAATTTCAATTGCATCAGAGGCGAGGCGGGCGTTCATATAGGGGAATTGGCGCAGGGCAACAGCGACAACCTTTGCCAGCAGGTCATTGTAGCCCGGAGCAAAACCCCATTCTTTCGATACTTTGGCTTTGATACGCTCGCGGGCAGACACAAACTCGGTGGCGTCCACTTCCATCACGAGGGTGACGCGGGCGGTGGTATGCACACTCGCTGCCATGCGTTCGGCGATAATGCCGCGCACACCCTTGAGCGGCACACGCTCGACCACATCTGCAACTGGCAAAGGTTGAGTTAAGATTGGCGGTTGAGCGGCACGCAAAATATCTTGCTTGACAATGCGACCACCGGGACCACTGCCTTCCAATCCGCGCAGATCCACGCCGACATCTGCCGCCATACGCTGGGCAATGGGTGTGGCTTTGGGAAGTTGACTAAGATATTCGCGCACGTCGCGCTCGGTCACGCGGACTCCATCGTAGCCACTGGGAGTCACTTGGGTCACATCCACCGAAGTTTCGGCGGCGAGTTTTTTAGCGCGGGGAGAGACAAAAACACGGTCAGCTTCGCCAGCGGCAACCGTCTTTGCGCTTGGAGAAGCTGCGGGCGCAGCCTTCTGCTCGGGCGCTGAATCAACTTGCGGGGCGACAGGAGCCGACAATCCGCCAACTTCAAATTTATCATCCTGTTTTCCGATGATCGCAACCACGGTCAGGACGGGAATCACGTCACCCGCTTTGTAGGGTCCAAGATGGATGAATCCTTTGGCATTCGCCTCAACGGGAAAGACAGCTTTGTCGGTTTCGACTTCCATCACGGCTTGTCCCTGGCTGACTTTCTCGCCATCCTCAACCAGCCAGCCAACCATGATGACCTCTTCAACGGTTTGTCCCAGCTTGGGGACGAAGAACTCTTCTGGCATTAGCTCACCACCTTTCTGCAAGCCGCCATGATGCGACCTGTGTTCGGGATCGCCATATCTTCCAAAATTTCTGCACGCGGTACGGGCACGTTCGCCGCAGCCACGCGGATCATCGGCGCATCCAGATAATCGAACGCCTGCTCATTTACTTGCATCATAACTTCGTTGATAAAGCCGGTGTTCTCGTAGGCTTCACTGACACATACCAGCCGCCCGGTTTTCTTGACCGAGTTGACAATGGTGTTGATGTCCAATGGTTTGAGCGTGCGCAGGTCGATCACTTCCACATCAATGCCTTCGCCGGCAAGTGTCTCGGCGGCTTCGAGCGAGCGGAACACCATGCGCGAATAAGTAACCAGGGTCACATCCTTGCCGGGGCGTTTGATGTCAGCCACGCCAAACGGGATGATGTATTCTTCTTCTGGCACAAAGCCTTTTTCTTTGTAGAGCATTTTGTGTTCGATGAACATGACGGGGTTATCGTCGCGGATGGCGGCTTTGAGCAAACCCTTGGCATCGTAGGGCGTGGAGGGCATGACGACGTAAATGCCGGGGAAATGCGTCCAGAGCGATTCGAGGCTTTGGGAGTGGTGCGCCGCAATAGCGCGACCCGCTCCACCCTCGGTGCGGACCACCATCGGGACAGTGGTTTTGCCGCCGAACATGTAGCGGTTCTTCGCGCCCTGATTGGCGACCTGGTCCATGGCAAGCGGAGTGAAATCCACGTACATGATCTCGGCGATGGGGCGCATCCCAGCCATGGCTGCGCCGACTGCCGCACCGCCGATGGTGGCTTCAGAGATGGGGGTATCGAGCACGCGCCACTGTCCAAATTCCTTGAACAGGTCACGGGTTGCGCCGTACGCGCCGCCGTATAATCCTACGTCTTCACCCATGATGAAAACATTTGGGTCGCGGTTCATTTCCTCGCGGGCGGCTTCGACCAGCGCCTGGGCATAGGAAATCTCGTGCTTGACCAAGCCTTTGCTGATGTCTGAGCGCAAGCGGCGGTCAGTTTCGTAGTCGGCTGCGGTGAATTTCGATGGAGCAAAGACGTCAGTATCGACCTCTATTGCCAGCGGTTCGGGGGAAGCGTTACTGAATTCCATTGAATTGTTCAACTTGACGTCCACCGCTTCTTCCATTTTTTCAAACTCGGCTTCGGTCAGCATTTTGACCGATTCAAGATTTTCCTTTAACACAGTGATCGGGTCGCGTTTTTTCCATTCGGCTTCTTCTTCGCGGGTGCGATACGCGCGTGGATCGGAATGGGAATGTCCATACCAACGGTAGGTTTTGGCTTCGATCAAAGTTGGACCTTCGCCGCGACGGGCGCGTTCAGCGGCTTTGACGACACTGCCTCTGACAGCCAGAACATCCATGCCGTCGACTACTTCACCGGGCATTCCATATCCAGCGGCGCGGCCGGCAACATCGGGCGTTTTGCTGGCGTTTGCCCACGGCACAGACATGGCGTACATGTTGTTCTCGCAAACAAAGATAACTGGCAGATTCCACAGACTAGCCATGTTCAATGATTCGTGAAAGGCGCCTTCGTTGGATGCGCCTTCGCCAAAGAAGCAGACCACCACGCGATCTGTTCCTTTCATTTTTTGAGCGAGTGCCGCGCCGACTGCCACAGCGAGATTTCCACCGACAATGCCAGTGGCGCCGAGGTTGCCATGTTCCACGTCAGCGATGTGCATGGAGCCGCCCTTGCCCTTGCAATATCCACCGGACTTGCCCAACACCTCAGCCATCATCTTGTTGTAGTGATCCTGTTTGGCTTGCGGGGTCTGGGCGTATTTGTCACCATGGGCATGCGCATGTCCATGACCGCGGTGCGTGCTTGTGATCATATCGTCATCGCGCAAGGCAGCCACTGCGCCGACAGCCACAGCTTCCTGTCCAGCGTACAAATGTGACGCACCTTTGAGCACAGCTTTGCTCAGCAAGTTGGCGATGTTGTTTTCGAGAGCGCGGATCTCGATGGACTGGCGCAGGTAGCCGATTAATTCTTCTTTGGTCAGTCCCTGCTCCTCGATCAACGCAGAAACAATTTCAAGGCGGGAATGTGGGGCGGATTTGGTTTTGGTAGTCATTTATTGTGTTACTCCTTCATTGGGAAATTGAGTTTCTTTACTTATTGTTTCAAGTCAGTTATCTTAAATCTGAAGAACGCGCGTCCCTATGGAGCGCGCCTGTTCAACAAGTTCGCTGGGAGCTTGCTGGTCGGTGATGATGATATTGATATCCTGGGGATGAGCAAATGATGCAGGACCAACCCGCCCCCATTTGCTTGCGTCAATGACGGCGATAACAGATCACGATATTTGCAAAGGTTGAGAGCCAACCGTGAAAGTTCGGGCGCACAGGGAGTCAAAACAGCACCCCCATGCGTCCGAACGATAAGGTCTTGAGTTGCCAGCGTTTGCAGGTCGGTACCAGGCTGCCGCTTTCGCAAGGCTTCCATGGCATTCCTGCGTTTCTGGAAAACATCAAAGCGGGAATCCAAGACCTTTGCAAGAGGTTTATTCTTTCCTCTCATTTAAAGATCGTACTCTGTCCGCTGGATGATATCATCTTGGGTAGCCTTATCCAGTGATACAAAGAGGGCGCTGTATCCCGCCACTCTGACAACCAGATCCTTATATTCTTCTGGATTAAGCTGTGCGGCCAACAGAGTTTTGGAATCGACCACATTAAACTGCACATGCCAGCCTTTCAGAGTCTGGAATCCGCGCAGTAAATGCACCAGCCGCCAGAGACCTGCCTCAGTCGAAAGGGAGGAGGGAGAAAGACGAATATTAAGCAGTTGCGCCAGCATTTTTATGGTTGGCAGTTTCGTCACGGATCGCATCACCGCAGTTGGACCACGTGAATCCGTACCGTGAAAGTTGGATACGCCTTCCGCAATTGCTTCGCCCGCCCTGCGTCCATCTGGCGTGGCGCAAACAGGCTGACCCAGGGGCACATTGGACGAGATGTTGGAAGTGGAACCCGCATAATTACATCCCACTGGTCCCCGTCCATAACGAGTGGTTCGATAGGGTTTAACGATTTCAAGATAATCATCTAAAACCTGTTTGGCAATTAAATCCACTTCATCAATATCATTACCATATTTAGGCGCCGAGAGGAATATCTGGCGCACTTTTTCGCCCTGTATGCCATCAAAATTACCAGCCAGAGTAGTTTGAATTTTCTCTGCGGTTAAAGTGTGTTCATCAAAAAGAGTACGTTTGAGAGCCATCAGCGCATTGGCTACATTCGCCACACCTGATTGCAGCCCGCTGACCACATCGTATACTGCGCCGCCTTCCTTGATCGTCTTTCTGCGCTTAATGCAATCATCAACCAATGCCGAGCAGAAGGCATCGGGCGCCATTTCTTCCAAAGCCAGATCCCCGACTGCATCAAAGATAACACCAGCGCGGGTATAGTACGCCATCTGGTCACGGAATGCAGCATATAAGTCATCATATGATTTAAAATCTGCCAGGCTTCCCTTTCCAGGGTGGAGTTGAACACCGCTAACGGGATCACGCCCATCGTTATACGCCAGTTCCAATACCTTAAGTAAGTTTAAGAAAGACATACCCGTGTTGCGATATCCCCACTTACCCGGCACAGCCGCCTCAACACAACCAACAATTGCATAGTTATATGCGTCTTCCGAAGAAACACCTTTTTCCTGCAATGCCGAGATGATGATTTCATCATTTTTCATGGCTGGCATGCCAAAACCCACTTTAATGGTGCGGGCACATTCCAGAAGGAAATTGTCGGGAGTTCCAGAATGATAACGAGCCGACACATTAGGTTGTGTCAGGCGTGTTTTCTGAATTGTTTCCAAAATAATATAAGACAGCTCATTGGTGGCATCCTTGCCTTCTGCTGTCTGTCCGCCAACAGTCACATTCTGGTAGGTGGGGTAACCAATGCCAAAACGGGAATGCGACCATGGACGAATTTTGATGACCGAAAACAATTTTAGCCAGAGCTGCTGCAGGAGTTCAAGTGTGCGTTCGTGCGTCAAGCGACCCGTGGCGACATCGGCAGTATAAAAAGGATAGGTGTATTGGTCCACACGCCCCATCGAAAAGGAATGTCCATTGCTCTCAATCTGGGTAATCAAATGGACAAACCAGGCTGATTGGACGGACTCCTGAAAGGTGCGTGCGGGTTTTCCAGGCACCTGGGTGCAGACTTCCTTTATATTCAACAATTCCGCTTTCCATTCCAGATCCTGCGTCTCTGCTGCCAGTTTTTCAGCCAGTTCTGCGTAGCGGGCTGCAAAATGGGAAGCCGCTTCACAAACCACAATCACTGCTTCCAAGAATGCTGTTGAGCGCAAAGTATCCATATCAGTTGTTCCCTGAACAACCTTTAATTCCTCCCTGGCTGATGCAATCACACCTTCCAATCCCTGGTTTAACACCCGAGGAATATCTGCGATGATATGCCCATCTCCTGAAGTAATATTGCCGCGGCCAGAAATGACCCCAATATCCTGGGCCGTCCACACATCCTGCGGCATAGCCAACCTGGCACGGTCATAAAGTGTTTTGTTACGCCAATATGGCAAAATATCTTCCAGTAATTCACGTTTTACCTGAGGATCAACCACAAACTGATCAGCCGGACGATGGGCAAATTCATCAATCTCCGGCGCGATCCAATCTGCAGAATATTCTGGAAAAATTGGCGCTGCTCGTGGCTTGCTCGCCTGGTTGCCTACAATGGTTTCACCCGGTTGAATATAAATGGTCATATTTTCAAGTGTATGCGCCAGGGCGCGCGCGCGTCGCATCACGATGGGTGCATTTTCATATTTTTGATAAGCCTCGGTCACCAGCCTGGCGCGTTCCACACACACGGAAGGCTTTATATCCAGCAAGGCATCGCGCAGTCTGGTGATGGTTGGAGATGCATCGGTCATGTTTTTTTGAACTTTTTCAGGAATATTTACCTCTAGGATTGACATTTTATTTGCTCCTTTTCTATTTATTACACAAAAATCATCCACTAACGACGACATTAAAGCCTTCGCGGCGAAAGACATCTGCCCATTTTTCGGTTTCATCCATTTGCATGGGGGGTTGGTTTTCGAAAGCATAGGAAACACCTATGGCGTTATATTTTGCCTTGCCGAGGGTATGAAAACCTAACACATGCACTTCTTTAACCCGTTTAAGCGTTTTTACAAACACGGCCATTGCCTCCAAGCTGGTGTCGTCGGCATTGAATCCAGGAATCAATGGCACTCGTACAATCAGGTCCACGTCACTTTGAGCAACCCGAGTCAGATTTTCCAGGATACCTTTATTATCTTTTCCAGTGAAACGTCGGTGTGTTTCGGCATCGATATGTTTGAGGTCAAATAATGCCAAGTCAAGGTAAGGCAGCAGCCTTACCAGGTTTTTCCATGGTACAGCGCCGCAAGTTTCAATCGCCGTATGCAGTCCTTCAACCTTGGCAAGGCTAAGTACCGCCTCGGCAAACTCAGGCTGGAGTGCTGGCTCACCACCGGTCAAGGTCAGTCCACCCTGCCCCCCGTAAAAAGCCGAGTCACGCAACACTTCTGCAACTACTTCACCCGCTGTCATACTTTTGCCTATGATTGAGAAAGCATGCGAAGTGCAGGTCCCCACACAATCAAAGCATTGGTTACATTTTGAGCGATCCCAGTTCAATCGCCCACCTTTCATTTGAATGCCTCCAGCTGCACAGACAGGGATGCAATCGCCGCAGAGGAAACAATTTTTATCAAAAAAAGCGAGCTCCGGCAAAATAGACCGCGATTCCGGGTTCGAACACCACTGGCAGCTCAGGTTACACCCTTTCAGGAACACGTTGGTGCGTAACCCCGGGCCATCATGCAAGGAATAACGTTGGATATCAAAAACCATGCCCTTGGTCAATTCGATTTGAGGTTTTACTGCGCCCTCTTGAATAGCTTCCCAAATTAACGCCCCGGCGCCAATCACCCCGGCATCGTTCCATAACTCCGACTGCACAATCCGGGCCGAGTCAATCAGCACATGATGAATATTTTCATTCAGGGCTTTATGACACGAGTCAAGCAAAAGCGGACCAATATGTACCAAGCCACCACCAATCACGATTGTGTCTGGATTTAATACCTGGACGATGGTTGACAGTCCAATTCCAAAATAGCGCCCAGCCTGTTCCAGCAGTCGTAATGCAACCGGGTCACCCTGGCGGGCAGCGTCCGCCACATGTTCAGCTGTGACTTTATCCGGGCTGTCACCGCACACTGATCTTAACAATGTGTCTTCACTCGTTTTTAGACAATCCCGCGCCATCTGGTCCAGCGCCATCCCACAGGCATAACTCATCAGGCAGCCACGTTTGCCGCAGGAACATATAGGCCCGTCAGGATTAACCACCGTATGTCCAATTTCACCAGCTGTGCCGCATGCGCCTCGGTAGAGACTTCCATTGATTACAATGCCCATTCCGCAGCCTGTGCTGAATGTGACATAACACATATTCTGGGAACCTCGTCCTGCGCCATGACGGTATTCGCCCCAAGCTGCACAGTTGGCGTCATTATCAATCATGACCGGGAACCCGAGGCGAGCTTTCAAGGTATCCCTTAAAGGGTAATAATCCCAATCCGGTAGGTTGCTATTGGTCATGACAATCCCCCGGTCCCCGTCAATATGTCCCGAAATACCGACACCCACACCTAAAATGCGGGATCTGTCCACGGCGGATGAGGATAACAGCCGCTGCACCATTTTTACGGCTTCATCGACCACCTGATCGGGCGGGCAGCAACAATGCGAGTGGGATATATCTCGGGCAATAAAACGTGCATTGCGATCTATCAACCCAGCTGCAATTTTTGTGCCCCCTACATCAATTCCAATGACTAAATCTTGCATAATTCCTCTGAAATCAGATTCTCTAGATTTTCTCTGATTGGTCTCTCTCTGTTCCTTAGTGAATGCAGATATTTACTTGATTTTGAGAACTTCTTTTTAATTGGTATATAAAAAATCTCCTTAAATTAATTTTCGGGTTCTGTCATTTAAAAATTATTAATCATGTATTTTTTAGTAATTGACGAGCCTGCCACCCACAACCTAATAGTGGACCGTCTTCCCCGAGTTCAGATGTCATCAGTCGAACGTGCGGGCCAACTGTTCGAAAAGAGTATTTGGGCACTGTAAGGCGGGCTGGTTTCAAGAGCAAGTCACCACATTTCGACACACCGCCCCCAAAAACATACAGTTCAACATCGAGAATCATCGCCATCGTCGCAACTGCTATTCCGACCGCCTCGCCAGCTTCCATCATAATTTTCTCGGCCAAAGAGTTCCCCCCCCTCGCCAGGTTGATGACAGTTTCACCTGTAATTGGAATTTCTGTAGTCGGGTGGCTGGTTAAGCTTTCCTGGTCCAAAAGACGTTGATAACGGCGCGCCAGCCATGGACCGCTGGTATAAGTTTCCAGGCAACCTTTTGAGCCACAGGAGCAGAGTTCGCCATTTCGGTCAACAGTGGCGTGCCCAATTTCTCCTGCGAAATTCTTAACTCCCCGAATAAGCTGTCCATCCATGATGATTGCCGCTCCAACACCCGTACCAATAACAACATAAACCATGCTTTTTTGATCACGCCCAGCTCCGTAATAAAATTCACCCAACGCCGCAGACTTGGCATCATGCTCCATGCTAACTGGCGTGTTCAGACGGTCGGAAAGCATCTGGCGCAAAGGTACATTGTAATATTTAGGTAAATTGGTCGGGTTGATCAACATCCCAACCTCATGATCCAGCGGCCCTGGGCAGCAGATTCCAAGAGCTGCAATATTTTCTTTGTCAGGAACGAATTTCCTGTATTCATTTACCACTTCTGCAATATGCTCTATCGCAGCTTCAGGACCTTCTTCCGGATTGGTTGGAAATTTCCTCTTTTCCAAAATCTTATTTTGAGGATCGATCAATCCTAATTTAATGGTGGTTCCGCCTAAATCAACGCTGACAACCCAAGGCTCCATTAGCAACCTCTATCCTTTATCAACTTTTTGGAACAGATGCGCGCCCATTTGGGCCAGTTCCATATCTTCGGCTTCAGACAAACCACTGACACCAACTGCGCCGACAGTTTGACCTTGGTAAACGATGGGGACACCCCCGCCCCAGGCGTTGTAGCGCAGGTCGCCATAATTCGTCATTGGAAACTCGTTTTTTCTGGACGAATCGCCAATTAATTTCGACTCTTTTTGCTCACGGGCGGCTGTAAAAGCTTTATTGATCGCAATGGTAATCGAAGGGAGTTTACATCCATCGGTGCGCAAAAAGGCAAGTAGCTCGCCTTGTGTATCGGTCACGGCAATAGCCGCGCCCTTTCCTTGCTTTTCCAATTCAACTTGAATGGCGGCAACGATCTTCAAGGCGTCCGAATGGGATAGATGGTAAAGCTGGTACAAAATAGGCCTCCACGACTGTTATTTTTTGAGCAAATGATCGGCGACTCGCAGCGCTTGGGCTGCAATTGTCAACCCGGGGTTCATTGCGCTCGAAGAAGGGAAAAAGGACGAGTCCACCACATACAGATTATCCAGGTCGTACGCTTTACAGTTTGTATCCAGGACAGCCTTACTGGAATCATCGCCAAAACGGATCGTTCCACATTGATGCGAGTTGGTTTCAATGCCCATCCGCTGCACGAACACCAGCGGATACCCGGCTGCCCGCATCATCTTTTTTGCAGCTGTGATCAACTTCTCGTGAGCCACTCGATTATTGGGTTTCCAGTGAACGCAAATACTGCCATTGGCATTGAGAGTTATCCGATTTTCTGGATCCGGCAAGTCTTCAGACATTACCCACCAATCCACCGAATGATTTGCCATGGCTTGCAGGATGGCTGTAGGCACCAGTGGTTGGGCTACCGTAAGCATTCCGGCTTGCAATTTGCCAAGCAGTTGCAGATTGCCGAGGGGATACCGCCAGTTAGGAGCGTTGAAATAAAAATCGTTGATTGCCTGTGTCTTCTGGAAAACGGTGGGATTACGCCGGCGAGGGTCAATTGCCGTTAGGGCAGTGTTGTTATGCACCATATAATTACGCCCCACCTGATCCGATGAATTTGCGAGCCCGTTGGGGTGGGCATGATTGGCGGAACGAAGCAGCAAAGCCGCCGAATTTACCGCCCCACAGGAGACGATAAATATATCCGCCTGCACCTGGATCGTTGTCCCATTTCTATCCAATTCTAGTCCGGTAATTTTTCTTCCGCTGTCATCGGTCAGCAAACGCCGCGCAATCGAATTTGTCCATATCTGTACGTTGGAATTCTCGAGGGCAGGTCGCACAGCGCACATATCTGCATCAGCTTTGGCCAACTCTTTGCAGGGGAACCCGTCACAGGTTTTACAGCGAATACAACGTCCACCGGACTTCAGGTCAATTCCCATCGGGATTGAGAATGGATGCAGCCCCTGTTTTTGGAGTCGATTGCAAAGGTCTTCGATATATGGCTCATTAGGTACTGGCGGAAAAGGGAACGGACCGGAACGAGGCGGTTCGGCAGGGTCACTGCCAGCCTGACCATGGACAAAATATATTTTCTCGGCAGCGGCATAGTAAGGTTCCAAATCCTCATATCGGATCGGCCATGCCGGAGAAGTTCCGCCTTCATGCTCGATTGCTCCAAAATCCTGAGTGCGAAAACGAGGCAGCGCCGCCCCATATACTTTTGTATTTCCACCAACAAAGTAATGAACCCCAGGAGCGAACGGCTTCTGATTTGAGTCATACCATACCTCATTAGGCTTGTATCGCTTTTGTTCGAAAACTGCTTTAGGATCCCAGTTTTCTGATTCCGAAGGCAGGTAATCGCCGCGTTCGATCAACAGAATCCGGGCATTGCTGTTTCTCAGTGCATAACCAAGCGTGCCGCCGCCCATCCCCGTCCCAATTATCACGATGTCAAAATATTCTTGCTCTTTCATTTGGTTTTTCCTTTTACTAAACCGGACATCAATTCACGCACGAAGAAACGACTGAGATATGTATAAACAAAGGGCGGCAGGCAGGGCATGAAAAATCGGTGGAAAAGTTTGGAAAGAGACTATCGGTTACCACAGGTATTCTCCAGTGGTAACGAGTATGTTTCTAATCAAAACAGACTACCTGCGCGTCTGTTAAAGGCGCAGGTTACCCAGTCCATTTTTATTGTGCAGTGCTGAACCGAATGACCCGTTTGGGAATGACGGAAAGCTGCCAAGAAGTTCCTTCCAAAAAGGCCGCTTGACCTCTCCGGTGATCGATGCGCGTATTCTGCCTCCTCATCGTTTTATGTGCCAACGCACTTCTTATTGTTTTAAACAGTTTCCCTTTTTCTTTTTCTACCATAACTATCCAACCAAATAATACCCACAATAATGATTCCCTGAAGACCTGTTGGTAAATATGGTACATATGAATCGATTCTAAGCATATTGAAGGCATTGGTTAACAGACCAAGCAATACTAAACCGATTGCGGATTTAAAAGCCCCGCCGATACCACCTGCCACTGAAGTGCCACCCACCACAACCGCACAAACTACATACAACGCGGTTACGTCACCAAAAATTGAATTACCTGCATTAAGCTGTGACGATAACATTATTCCACCAAGGGCGGCAGTCACACCACTAATAACATATGTCAAAGATTTAGTCCTTAACAC
>CAMCQT010000062.1 GCA_945877125.1 Candidatus Brevifilum fermentans
GTGGCAGGTGCGTATGAAGGACGGTATAGCGCCACCGGAGTGAATGCCGTTGATCTGGCCCTGATTTTAATCATAGGTTTGCCTATTGCCATGCAATTGTTCTTTGCAGCGGGGCAGGGCGGAAGGGGGATCGTATTGAAAATAATAAATTTAGCTTATATTCCTTTGGCTATTTTTTCAATTATTCTGACCGGAAGCCGAACCTCCTTGATCGCGGTTATCCCGTTTGGCATTTATCTTGTTGGGACGCAACAAATAAAATTTGACAGGAAGGTTTTGGTTTTTGGCCTCCTGCTTATTTCAACAATTGCATTGTTTCCCTTTATTCCACAATCAGTGACTACCCGGTTGGGTACGCTGGGCTCTTCGATCGAAGCCGGAGACCTGGGCGGTCGGGTTGAATTATGGCAGCAAGCCCTTGTGGTATTTTCCAATCATCCATTCATGGGACTCGGCAGCGGCACTCTCGATTCTGCCATCGGCTCGGCGGCGCACAATACTTTTGTATCGGTTGCCGCTGAAACAGGTTCCATCGGGTTTATGTTATTTTCCGCCGTCCTTGCGCTTGTTTTATTTCAGGCAATGAACATCTCAAATGGAAACTCGGGACTCTGGGTGGCTATTTTTCTGACATGGGTCATAGGCGTTTGTTCGCTTTCGTGGGAGTTTAGAAAACTCACCTGGTTATTACTAAATTTTATTGTCATTGAAGGAAGTTTTACTTATGAGCAGTGTCACAGCAGGCTGACCAAAGTTGAAATTTCTAAAAGTATAAAACAAATTCTCAATACCAATGAACCTGAGGTCAACACGGGTGCTGGCTGATGTTAAACAAAATCAAGTCTCCATTTTGTTTGCTTTTCGGGTTTCTTCTCTTGTTTTTGGCAAGCCTGGCGGGATGTTTTTCTCCAACACCTGTGGATACGATTCCCCCAACTTCCACGCCGAATACAAGCGTGACCGAAACATTTACGCCCATTTCCCCGCTGATTCCTGCTTTTCCTGGAGCTGAGGGGTTTGGCGCCCCGACAGTGGGCGGGCGCGGCGGGGAAGTGTTCGAGGTGACCAATTTGGACGACTCTGGCCCGGGGTCTTTAAGATCAGCTATCGGCGCAGAAGCGAAGCGGATCGTCATCTTCCGTGTGGCTGGCACAATTGAACTTCAATCCAGTTTGACGATCACCAGTCCATATATCACCATTGCAGGACAAACCGCGCCCGGGCAGGGAATTACATTGCGCGGCATGAACTCGCAGGTTGAGTCGCTGATCGATGTTCAAACGCATGATGTTGTGATTCGATTTCTGACATTGCGCGCAGGCCCGCCTTCTGCGGGTGATGCGATGATGATCCAGGCTTCTGGCGCGCACGATACATATCATGTTGTGATCGACCACAACTCGTTGAGTTGGGCGGTCAATCGGAATTTAGCCACCTGGTACGATGTTCACGATATTTCAATTCAATGGAATATTTTCTCTGAGGGATTGAATTGCAGTATTCATCCCAAGGGGTGTCATAGTAAAGGTGTTTTGCTTGGGGGCTATGCAAGTGACGAGAGCAAAGATAAACCAGGCGCGGGAAATATTTCTCTGCATCATAATTTGATGGCACATAATGGAGAACGTAATCCATACATCGAAGCCGCCGGTGTGATTGATGTGGTTAATAATGTTGCCTACAATCCTTTTGGAACTTTTAGCCACATTGACATGGTCTATCAAGTTGCGCCTGATCTTGTAAATTACATTGGGAATACCTACAAGCCCGGCCCGAACACCGAAGTGAAGTATGGCATAAAAGCGCTAAATGCTGGAACGCCAGGCGCAGGGATTTTTGTTCGAGGCAATATCGGGCCGCAGCGCGAGAACGACAGCCTGCCTGAGATTAATATTGTTGAACCTGACTCAAGGCAATTTGTTGTGCCTGAACCTTTTCCAGTAAAAACGATCACGACAACAACGGCCATTCAAGCCTATGATCAGGTTTTGGATGGCGCCGGTGCAAATATGGGGTTGGGTTGCGACGGAATATTTTTCTTGCGGAGAGATGTCATTGACACACGCATCATCCGTGAGGTTAAAGAGGGGAGCGGCAAAATTATTGACGATCCTTCTGAGGTGGGCGGCTGGCTGACAATCGCTTCTGCCGTTCCTTGTGCAGATTCAGATCAGGATGGAATGGCGGACGCCTGGGAACAAAAATACGCCTTTGACCCTGCAGACCCTTCAGATGGTTTGAAAGACGCAGATGGGGATGAATATACAAATCTTGAGGAATTTTTGAACAGCTCAGATCCGTTTCAATAGGGAGTTCATTCAATGCAAATTCTCGAATCCAATCAAGGCATAAAACCCAATCAGGGCATAAAGGCGCAGGCAGCTCTTCAGGTCAAGCGACTGCTGTTTGTAGGTCCGAAACCGCCGCCAATTGGCGGTTCGCCGCTGACTGTGCAGGCCATGCTCGAAGAATTGGCTTTATACCCATCGATTCAAGTGACGGTCATCAATACCTCTCCGGCAATGGATGTGAGAAAAAAGATGACAGGTTTTAATTTTGAAAAAATTAGGCGGTCAATTCTTATTCTCCCGCAATTCATCCAAAAAATTGGACAGTGTGATGCCGTTTTGGTGTTCGCCAACGATCTCTTTGCCATCACTCTTGCGCCCTTGCTTCTGTTTCTTGCGCGGCTTTTTCATAAACCCTTTTATCTAAAGCCAGTTGGCGCCGGTTTGGATTTATTTATTAATGCCCAAAAGAAACCGCTCCGCGAATACCTGCTATTTGTTTTACGTTCCACTGACGGCATCTTGACGCAGACCCGCCTGCTCAAAGAGGATTTATTTAAGTTGGGTTGTACCAAAGTGCATTACTTGCCGGGGTGCAGACCCCTTTCAATTATTAACCTGGTTCAAAAACCACACACACCAGAACTGCGTGCGATTTTTTTGGGGCATATCACACGGCTTAAAGGTCCGCTTGTTTTGTTGGATGCGCTTAAGATCGTATCAGAAATAAGTGATGAAAAAGTGACTTGTGATTTTTATGGTCCCATCCATGATGAAATTCATGATGAGTTTCTGGAAGAATTAAAGTCAATTCCCAATGCCCGTTATTGCGGCGTGGCTGAGGCTGGAACCGGCCCTCAATTGATCTCACAATATGACGTGTTGATCCTCCCAACTTATTATGATACCGAGGGGCATCCTGGCGTGCTGATCGAAGCTATGCACGCTGGGGTTCCAGTGATTACCACGCAAGTGCGTACTTTCCCTGAATTGGTTACGAACGGCATCAACGGTTTTCTGGTTCCAACGCAAGACAGCTTCTTTCTGGCTGAGGCGATTATTGTGATGGCCGTGGATCCAAATTTGCGAAAAGGGATGGGGAAGGCAAATTATCTTAAGGGGCGCGAATTTCGCGCGGATACCGTCGTGGATCAAATGTTGAATATTATTTTTCCAGACCATTCCACAGTGAAGCAAGGCTAATGAAAATTCTATTTATGGCGCAATGCTACGCACCAGAAGATGTCAGCGCGGCGGTCTTAATTACCGAGCTTGCCGCCGACCTTGCCAGGCGCGGACATCGCGTCTCGGTGGTGACGGGCGCGCCGAATTATCCGCTGGGGCGGGTCTTCAAGGGCTATCGTAACGAATTGTATAAACTTGAGATATTGGATGAAGTGCGCGTCATTCGCACCTGGAGTTATATCTCGCCTTCGAAAAAGTTTTGGCCGCGCCTGTTGCATTATGGAACTTACAGCGCCACAGCTTTCTACGGCGGATTATTCGCCGGACGACCGGATGTGGTCGTCAGCTATTCCCCTCCGCTGCCACTTGGACTTTCAGCCTGGTTGCTCAGCCGAATCTTTCGCGTCCCGTGGGTGCTGCAATTGGAAGATTTGTATCCTGATGCCGCCATTGCCGCAGGGGTGATGACGAACAAAAGAGTCATCAACTTTTTTCTTGGAATGGAAAAATTTCTTTATCAAAACGCCGAGCGTATCTCGGTCATCTCAAAAAACTTTCGACAGATATTGCTCAAAAAAGGAATTCAAAATTCAAAGATCGAGGTCATTCCCGTTTGGGCAGACCCGAATGAAGTGCGTCCGATGCCGAAACAAAATGTTTTTCGCCGCACGCACGCACTCAACGATAAATTTGTTGTGATGTACGCCGGCAACATCGGGCATACGTCCTGCCTTGAGGATGTACTGCAAGCGGCGGAAATTCTGCGGGAGAAAAAGGATATTCAATTTGTGATCGTGGGGGAGGGAGTTAAGAAAGAAGCTCTTGAAGCCGAAACGCAAGCCAGACAATTGACGAACATCCTCTTCCTGCCTTTTCAGCCGAGAGAGATATTTCCTGAAATGCTCGCCGCCGCTGATCTAAGCCTCGTGACGCTCAACGCGGGCGCTGCGCTTTCATCCCTGCCGAGCAAGATTTTCAATGTGATGGCAAGCGCGCGTCCGGTTTTGGCGGTCACCCCGCCCGGAAGTGAAACCATGCAAATTGTCGAAGAAGCAGGCTGCGGGTGGAATGTTCCGCCCGAGTCGCCGGAAAAATTGGCTGAGGTCATACTCCAGTTGAAAGAACGGGAATCGAGGTTGATTCAAATGGGAGAAAACGGGCGCGCCTGTCTTGAAAAGAATTATTCGCGTACGCATTGTGTGGATGCCTACGAAAAAATGTTAACCCTCTTGTGTAACCCAACGCACTTAAAAGCTGCTCAAGCAGGAGAAATATTATGAACGCTGAAACTTTTGCTGAATGGATGCGCCGCCAGGGGCATCAGGTGTTTCGCACGGCCAGCAGTTATTGGTACGATGCCGGCCCGCGTGTGCTTCAGGCTTTTCCGTATCACTGGTTGATTACGCCGGACGAAAAAGAGATTCGTGATTTGATGTTGAGCAATGGCGTCGTTGCTCTGCGCTATTCAACGCCGCTTGATTTTCCGAACGGCATGGTGAGTTATCACGTTGTTTTGCATAAACCTTACGAGCTCGATATGTTGAGGTCGCAAGCGCGTAACGGCGTAAAGCGCGGTTTGGATCATTTCAAAGTGGAGCAAATTTCATTTGAAAGATTAGCCACCGAAGGCTGGGTTTTGCAGCAGGATACGCTGGCGCGGCAGGATCGCTTGCGAAGTATGACTCAGCAGGAGTGGGAACTTTTGTGCCGTTCAGCCGACGGCTTGCAGGGCTTTGAAGCATGGGCTGCCACCTCAAATGGTGAACTCGCGGGCGCGGTCATTATTTGCCGCATTGATGATGTGTTCAACGTGCCGTATGCCATGAGTCACAGCCGCTTTTTGGCTGACCATGTGAACAACGTGATCTTCTTTTCTATCAGCCGCGAAATGTTGGGGCGTGAGGGGGTGAGTGGCATATTTTTTACAGTGCAATCTTTGGATGCTCCCCCCAACGTGGACGAATTTAAGTTCCGCATGGGGCTTGAACCCAAAGCTGTGCGCCAGCGAGTAGATTTTCACCCGCTCTTGAAACCCTTTGCAACGCCAGCCGTTCACAACTGGACTCAAAAATTACTCCAGCGCGACCCGTCCAATCCGCGGCTCGCAAAAGCTGAAGGGATGCTGCGTTTTCACGTGGAGGGAAAACGCGATCTTGCTGAACAGACCTGGTCAGAATGTGTGGCGGCTCAAAAAGATACACTGCATCATGATGGCTTATCAACGGGGTAAATCCCGTTTTCACCTTATTCGTATTTTATAAAAAGGAGATCAGCATGGAAAATATGAATGGATGCCAGTTGCCGAATGTTCCAAAATTATCGGAAGGGCTTGTGCAGGTTGAGAATCAATCATTTCTCCGCAGGGTCAAGCGCACTCTGGCGGTACCGTGGAATTACTACGTCAAAAACTGGCTTAGGCGGGTCTATCGTATTTATCAAAAACAGTTTAGTCCCGTCAAACCTGTAAAAAATTTTCAGCCTGTGCAGGTCAATTTGCCTGTGCTGGTCTTGGCCACCCAAACAGACGAAATTGCAGGCACTCAGCAACAGCAATTGATTGACCAGTTGCCGCTGGTGAAAGATGCCGATGTGCGACCTGAAAAACTAATCGCAGGTGATTGGGTGCGCGTCCGCTCGCGCGAAGAGATTCAATCCATGCTCGACCCGTTCAGAGAGACGCGTGGTTGTGCATTCCTCGAAGACATGTACAAATATTGCGGCACCAAACAGCGCGTTTATAAATCAATGGAACGTTTTTTGGATGAGCGTGATTACAAAGTAAAAAAGGTGCGCGGGGTAATTTTGCTCGAAAATGTGATCTGCGGCGGAACCCCCGCTTTTGGCCGCTGTGACCGTTCCTGCTTTTTATTCTGGCGGGAAGAATGGCTGGAAAAGATCGCGGACTAATCGATAAATAGTTCCAGTCGTCAGGTATTTTTTTTAGCGGAGGAAGAATGTTTCGCATAACACTACGTTTGAAAGGGTCGAAAAAACTGGATGAATTGGGAATTCCCGATAATTCCCTTCGCATCACGGTCACAGGTTTGGTAAAACGTGCATTTGATTTCACGGTTGCATTGATCGGGTTAACCCTTCTTTCACCATTCTTTTTGATCATCGCCATTCTCATCAAGCGCGATTCGCCAGGCCCCGTGTTTTATTGGGGCCCGCGCATCGGACGCTATGGAATTGTCTTTAAGATGCTCAAGTTTCGCACCATGTATGAAACCGCAAAAAGTTATCACGGCTTGCGTATCACAGGCAAGAATGATGACCGCATCACGCCGCTGGGAAGTTGGCTGCGCGACACCAAACTGAATGAACTTCCACAACTCTGGAATGTGTTGATCGGCGAGATGAGCATGGTCGGGCCCAGACCCGAAGACCCAATTATTTGCAAAACCTGGCCGACAAATATTTCGCGCGAAATTCTCTCTGTACGGCCGGGCATCACAAGCCCCGCTTCTGTTGTCTACCGAGACGAAGAAAATATGCTTCATGCGGGCGAGGTCATGCAAAAATATCTGCACGAGTTAAGCCCCGATAAAATGCGGCTCGATCAACTCTATGTCCGCTATCGTTCGTTCTGGCTTGACCTGGATGTCATCCTTTGGACGGCATTATTGCTGCTGCCCAAGATCAAGTCCTATTCACCGCCTGAGCAGCTTTTATTTGTGGGACCGGTGACGCGCTTGATCCAACGCTACGTTAGCTGGTTTGTCTGGGACTTTCTGGTTGTCCTGGCATCCATCAGCTTCACGAGTGCAGTCGTGCGTTTATTTGGCCCATTTAATATCGGATGGGAAACGGTTGTCGAGATGGCGCTGGGCTTCTCGGCGCTCTACAGCGCGGTTGGAATTCTCTTAAATACAAACCGTATTAATTGGCCCAAAGCCCCAACCTGGGAATCTGGGCGCTTATCGGTGGGCTGGCTTGTTGCCACGACCGCCATGCTAATTTTCTACTATTATTCAGATTTTACGAGTCTTCGTTTTTATATCGTAATTCTTGGCTCGTCCGTCCTTTCCCTGCTTGGCATCATCATCATTCGTTATCGCGGACAATTGATGAATGGACTGCTGAGTTTGGTGTTGACCCGTCAACTGGATGCAGGCGCAACCCGCGAGCGCGTTTTACTTGTGGGGTCAGGGCGCACCGCGGAACATATCGCATGGTTAATGGATCACCCGGCCTATTCACGAAAGTTTCAAATTGTCGGCGTGGTGGATGACGATCTCCGTTCGCAGGGAATGAAGATCTATGGGTCGAAGGTCATCGGTACAGTTGGAGATATTGAAAATATCGTCAAGCAGCACGATATTGGTTTGATCATTCTTGCAGGCAATCAAATGAACTCGTATAAATACATGGAGTTTCGCAACACTGCCCGCTTCAGCCCTGCCAGAATTGTCGTGGCGCCGGATATTTTTGGTTCGCTTAGCAACATGGATGCCGGGTCAACAAACATTGAAGTAATTGGCAGTCTGGAAAACTTCCAATGTCAACATTGCCTGGTCAGGCACTCCAACGAGCAAGTTGAAAAAAGAGACCTGCTTGTACCGCAGTTTGAAAGTTCTACATCTGACCTGCAAAAATAAATTAGGATATGTCATTGCGAGCCGCCGCTCCTGTCCTTGGGTGGCGAAGCAATCTCCGACATAGTAAGCAGATTGCTTCGGACAAAGAACAAGTATGTCCTCGCAATGACATGCCTTGGTGAGCAACAAGTTCAGAAGTTCTACTTCTGCGAGTGACGGGTCATCTGCAAATACAACTTTGCGGTCTCTTTCCTGAATGTGTGGGAGACAGGAAAAAAATGGAAAATTTCTGGGCAAATAAGAAAGTCCTTGTAACCGGCGCTGGCGGATTTATTGGAAGTCATCTGACCGAGAGATTGGTGGAAGCTGGCGCATCAGTCCGCGCATTTGTGCGCTACAACTCGCGCGCCGACCCGGGGCTGCTGCGAATGGCTGCGCCAGAGACAGTTTCCAAGCTGGAACTGGTCGGCGGAGATCTGCGGGATGCGGATGCTATCCGCAAAGCCGTTGAAGGCTGTCAGTTTGTCTTTCACCTCGGCGCGTTGATCTCCATTCCCTATTCATATCTGCACCCCGTTGAAGTTTCTGAATCTAATTTTATTGGGACGTTGAATGTCTTGCTGGCCTGCCATGACCTCGGCATACAGCGGCTGATTCACACCTCAACCAGCGAAGTTTATGGCACAGCGCTGACCCCCATGATCGACGAATCTCATCCACTGCAGGGGCAATCCCCATATTCTGCCAGCAAGATCGGCGCCGATAAATTAGCCGAAAGTTTTCATTGTGCCTATCAAGTGCCGGTTGTAACCGTCCGTCCTTTTAACACGTATGGGCCGCGACAATCTGCGCGTGCGGTTATTCCCACCATTATTACGCAAGCCATCGCAGGGAATACGATCCATTTGGGCAACCTGAGCGCTATTCGTGATTTTACTTATGTGGATGATACGGTGAATGGTTTTCTGTGCGCCGCTGTCGCAAAAGATGTGGAAGGTTGCACGTTCAACCTTGGGACGGGCGAGGCCGTCAGCATCGGCGATCTATCAGCGAGGATCATTCAAAAGGTGGGCAACCCTGTTCAGGTGGAGGTGGATGCGGCCCGGCTTCGTCCACAAAAGTCTGAGGTCAGGCGTCTGCTGTCCAATAATTCTCTGGCGCGTGAACGCCTGGATTGGAGTCCGCTGGTCGGTTTGGATGATGGTCTTGAAAGAACCATTTCGTGGATCAAAGAAAATCTGAATCATTATCGTGTGGGTATTTACGAACTATAGAAAAGGCAGGAAAACATGAAAGCCGTTGTGTTAGCTGGAGGCAAAGGCGCGCGTCTTGCGCCCTACACCACAATTCTTCCCAAGCCGCTGATGCCGATAGGCGACATGCCGATCCTTGAAGTGATGCTGCACCAAATGAAGGAAGCCGGAATTGAGCATGTTATTTTAACCGTCGGACATTTATCGGAATTACTGCACGCGTTTTTCAAAGATGGGAGTCAGTTTGGGATTGACATTACCTACAGTTACGAGAAATGTCCATTGGGCACGGCCGGTCCGATTGCGATGGTGGACGGATTGACCGAAACTTTTTTGGTCTCGAATGGCGATGTGCTCACGACATAGAATTTGCGTGACCTGATCCAATTTCATCGCGAGCAAAATGCAATCGCAACCATTGCCGCGCATCACCGCCAGTCGAAGATCGATCTGGGCGTCATCAAAAAAGATGGCGATTACCGCATCACGGGCTACATCGAGAAGCCGGTTTATGACTTCATGGTCAGCATGGGAATTTATATTTTTGAACCGGCGGTTCTGCCCTACATCCCCCGCAATGAATATCTTGACTTTCCTGATTTGATAAAGAGATTGATCGCCGCTGGCGAAAGAGTTGTTGGCTACGAGTTCGACGGCTATTGGGAAGACCTTGGACGACCCGATGACTATGCCCGCGCTTCGATGGATTTTGAAAATATGCGCGCGCAATTCCTGCCAAACATTTGTGGAGGATAAATCTCATGCAATGGAAAATTCCGCTTTCTGATATTGACTTTGGCCAGGAAGAAAGGGCGGCTGTGGATAGCGTGTTGCAGAGCCGCTGGCTGACAATGGGTTCTGTTACGGATGAATTTGAGCAGTCCTTTGCGGCTTATGTCGGTGCGAAATATGCGATCGCGGTGACGAATGCCACAGCGGCGCTGCACCTCGCTTGTGTAGCGGCAGGCTTGGGCGCCGGTGATGAGGCGATTGTCCCCTCGCTGACTTTTGTTGCCACGGCCAACGCTGTCCGCTACACGGGCGCTACTCCAATTTTTGCAGACATCGCTGGCGAGCAGGATCTAAATATTTCGGTTCACGCGATTGAGAAGGCCATCAACAAGCGGACGCGCGCCATCGTTGTGGTGCATTATGGCGGCTATGCCTGTGATATGCCCAGCATTATGGAGTTGGCGCGTGAGCGCGGTTTGAAGGTGATCGAAGATGCCGCGCACGCGGTTGGCTCGGAACTGGGCGGAATCAAACTTGGCACTTGGGGCGATATGGGCTGCTACAGTTTTTTCTCGAATAAGAACATGACCACGGGTGAGGGCGGAATGCTCGTGACCAACGATGAAGCATATTCGAAGAGATTGCATCTGCTCCGTTCGCACGGCATGACCTCGTTGACCTGGGATCGTCACAAGGGACACGCCTGGAGCTACGACGTGGTTGACCTGGGATACAACTATCGCATTGATGAGATCCGCGCCGCGTTGGGCAAGGTTCAACTTGCAAAATTACCCGCCAATAACGAGCGCCGCCGCCGCCTGACACAAATCTATCGCGACGTGTTGCAGGAGTTAGTTCCGCAGGTTGTTGTGCCTTTTGCGAATCACGCCGGTATTTCAGCCGCTCATTTAATGCCTGTGCTTTTGCCCGCTGGGACAACTCGGTCTAGTTTTATGGAAAGCATGAAATCGCAGGGAATTCAGACCAGCATCCACTATCCACCCATTCATACTTTTACGGCATACAACAACGGCAAGACAAAATATTCCCTGCCCATCACAGAAGATATTGCCGAACGGGAAGTTACCCTGCCGCTATACCCTGCCATGTCTGATGAGGATGTTTTTACGGTTGCCAGGGCAATGGCACATGCGCTTATCCCTGCCTGATGATTGGTAACTCTACTGTAAAAAGGTATTCAAACACAAAGGACACGAAGTACACAAAGGTTAATAAATAAATGAAAGGCTCTTACTTCGTGTTCCTTGGTGACCTTCGTGTTTAATTGGTTTTTGCAGTGGAGTCATTGGTAATTAGCCAGCTTTTCCAGCCAAGGAATAAATCATGGAAATAAAAGATTTAGTATTGCTCATGTGGCGAAACGTCCGCTATATTATTTTGGGACTTGTCTTGGGCGCAGGCATTGGAATTTTTGTGTCGAAAACCCAGGTTCCTGTCTACGAAGCAACCACCAAGGTCTTTGTCAGCCGCACGCGCCAGCAAAGCAACTCGGAATTGTTGTCACTGACCGATGAGCAATTGTTGGCTATTAACATTCAGCTGGCAAAATCTCCGCTTGTTCTGGCTCAGGTTGCAGACCAAATGGGCAGCAAAGTCAAAGCAGATAATATTGAGATTCTGACACTCCCCAACACGCTGATCGTTCAAATCAAAGTGCTGGATAATGATCCGCAGCGGGCGGCAACGGTTGCCAATTTGCTGGTGCAGACTCTCATTAAACAAAATGAAACACTTCTATCTGGCTGGTATACCGATTTTGAGACTGCCATCACTGAACAGATCGCTCAGATTCAAACACAAATGGAGGGTCTGCAAACCCAGATCAGCCAGGTCAGTGACGTAAGTATTCAGGAACAATTGGCGCAGGTCAATCAGCAAATCGAGCAGTCTAAGGCAGAAATCTCTGCGCTCGATCAGGAGATTGCCAGTTTCCCATTGAACCCGAACGCTCGTCAAACTATATCGCTTGCCCAAAAACAGGCGCAGTTGGATCAGCTTCTTTCATTGATGACCCTCTATCAGGAAATTCAGTCTAACCTGCTCTATATTGGAAAACCTGCACAAAACGGTTTGGGTCTGGAAAATCCGCAGCTTGCCACGCTTCAGTCCACGTTGACCCTTTATAAACAGATTAATAACTCGTTGATTACCAGCCGTGAAAATGTCCGTTCGGCGCGCACGCAAAGCAGACAAAATGTCATGCAAATTGTGCCCGCCATACCGCCAAAGAATCAAGTTTTCCCCATCCCGATTCTTTACTTTTTGGTTGGAAGCGCTTCAGGATTGGTACTTGCTGTTATTTCCATCCTGATGATAGATCATTTGGATTCCTCGTTGAAGTCGGCGGGTCAAATAGAAGAGATTCTTGGTTTGCCTACTCTGGGATTTATTTTTGAGAACAGGCATAACAAAAATAAATTACTCACGTCACTAGACCCTTCTTCAGCCGAGACAGAGTCCTTTCGTGCATTTGGCGCAAGTGTGCAGCTTATCAATGCAGAAAGAAAGTTCCACACATTAATGATCGTGAATGCCGAGCCAGCAGATGCCAGAACAGCCATCGCCGCGAATTTGGCGCTTATCACAGCACAACAAGGCGGGCAGGTCATCCTGCTGGATGGCGATTTGAAAAATCCGCATTTGCACCGCCTCTTTGGCATGGAAAATAAAAACGGATTTAGAGAACTGCTTAACGGTCAGTTGGATATCAAAAATGCAAGCCGCGCCGTGAAGGATGTGGCGGGCATGACCCTGATTTCTGGCGGTGTCGTAGAAAAAGATTCGACTGCATGGCTGGATTCTAAAAAATGGGAGGAGTTGTTATTTGAGCTTAAGCAATCCGCAGATTTGGTCATCGTGGATGGTCCCCCTGCCGATGTTGCCGATGCCCAGATTTTAGCTTCCAAAATGGATGCGGTACTCCTGACGATTCGGTCTGGGCGCACCCGCGTTGACTCAGCGCAGGCAACTTTGAGAAGATTTCAGTTGATCGGCGCCAAAGTAACCGGCGCGGTCTTAAATGGCACGATCCAAAATCAGACGGGTGCGGCAGCACAACTTCTGACCTGGTTAAAAGCTAAAGTAAGCATAAAAGAAACGCATGGTAAAACCGATGACGAAGTTGACAAGCCGGTAATTTCCGAGTCTTAAGTGCAACGGCGTCTGAGGTCAAAGGGGGATTGACACAGTATTTGACCAATACAGCCCATTTTTGTCTCAAAATAATTCAAAAATAATTCAAAGAATTAAAAAGACTTATTGGCGTAAAGTAGGGTTGTGCCAATTTTTACGCCTCTTTCGAAATAGGATTCAATAGCCAATTCCGCGGTAATTTACCGTTTGAATTCATAACTTCTTTTATGTTGCCTTTTTTGAACATAATATACGGGTAAAAATATGGACAGTGTCGTTCAACAGCTAGCCGAAAAAATTAATATGTCCTTTGACGAATTTATTGGGGAAATGCGAAAACGCGGCTGTAGCGAACCCACTGCCAAGAAAATTTGGCGCGGCGAATATGAAGATTTTAATGAATTTAACGATCACGATCTGGCATTGAGCAATCTTCGCAAGGCAGCTGATGTATTGAAGGTAGGAACTGGAAGGCTTTTGCCAAAATAATCAGCGTGCGTAAATTTTATAAACAGGTTTCTTGTGTAAGCGGGTACTGGAACTTGGAAGTGCTACTTTTGAATTTCAATTATTTATATTTTTTACCTTCGCAAAAGGTTAAATAAATCGGACTTATGTTTCAAATGTGATTAATCAAAGTTTTCAAGATTTTACGGAGGACACAATGTCTAATTACTTTCGTTTCCTGAATAAGAATCATGATGTTACAACCTCTCGCAGGTTGGGGACCAGGATTGCGCAGGTTTTGATAGTCCTGATTCTCGCCTGCTCACTGGTTGGGATAAGTCCCACCAGTGTTTTGGCTGACAATACTACTTACTACGTTGATAAAACAAATCCGGCGTGTTCCGATGCCACAACTGGGCCGCAGGGTACGATCGACGTACCGTTCTGCACACTTACCAGAGGTGCGATCAAGGCGACTGCGCCCGGAGATATTGTGAGGGTTATCGCCGGTACATATGCCGAGACGATATATCCGAATAGCGGCATCGCTGGCAGCCCGATCAGTTTTCTGGCTAACCCAGGCGTTACGGTGACCGGGGATTCAGCCGGATTCGGCAGCGCCTTTGCACTGGGTGGGAAAAGTTACGTGGTGATCGATGGTTTCAACATTACTCAAACCAAATATAAGGGTATCTATGTGGATAGTTCGAACCACATCACCATCACGAATAACCACGTTACCTATGCAGGTATTAATGCGGGGGCAGATCAGCACCAACAGGGTATCTATTTAAGGAGTACCACCTACTCCACCGTTACCAATAATATAACGGATCATAACTCGTGTATTGGCATTCGGTTGATTAATAATAGTAATTACAACACAGTCAGCAACAATATTTCATTTGCCAATTCATCCACAATTGCCTATCCAATTGTGGCGGTGTCAGATGCGGCTGGAATTGAACTAACTGGCAGCAACAACAATACCGTTATCAATAATACAACCTACGGCAACGAGGATAGTGGAATAAATATATATGTGAATTCCACTGGTGTGCCTTCCAGCTACAACCTTATTATCGGAAACCTAAGCTATGGCAACGGCGACCATGGTATTGATCATAATAATTCGCCGTATAACACCGTTGTTGGTAATACGGCTCACGGCAATGGTACGACTGGGATTAATTTTGAAGGCGACAGTATTGGCTCACACCATGCAACAGTTGCCAACAATATCAGCGCTGGAAATGGATTTACCCCACCTACGGGTTCGTTCGGCGGTAATCTTCGCGTCGACTCGACTTCCACAACTGGAACGACACTCGATTACAGTTTGGTCTACCGTCAGAGTGCTGCCGTTCAGATTATCTGGAATAATGATAACTATGTCTCTCTGGCAACTTTTCGTGCCGCTGTGCCTAGTCAGGAAGTGCATGGGCTGGAGGCAAATCCACTATTTGTGGCTCCAGTTTCGTCAGTCCTCCGTGTTACTGGGACGGTCTACCTGGGCTCAACAACTACAGGAGACTACTATCTGAACCCTGGGTCGCCAGTCATAGACAGCGCCAACTCAGATGCTCCCAGCGAGCCGCTGACCGACATCAACGGCAATGCCCGAATAGATGATCCGGCGATAGTAAATACCGGCGCAGGCACGCGGACGTATGATGATCGCGGCGCTTATGAGTATCTACCATCTGGGACTTCACTGCCCACAGTCACCACTCAGGCAGTGACCGCCATTACGATGACCACTGCCACAGGGAATGGAAATATCACCGCGCCAGGCGCGCCCAACCCAACTCAACATGGTGTCGTCTGGAGTACGTTATCCAATCCAACTATTTTGGATAGCAAAACCGAAGATGGTCCGGTCAGCGCGGCGGGGGCTTTTACAAGTAGCATCACTGGACTGACACCCGGTACTCTGTATCATGTACGGGCTTATGCCACCAATACAGAAGGCACGGCGTACGGCAGCGATGTTAGCTTTACTACGCTGCTCGCGCCTACCGTCACTACGCAGGCAGTCACCAGTATTACAGCAGCCACCGCCATTGGGAATGGTAATGTCACCGCGCTGGGGATACCCAATCCTACCCAGCATGGTGTTGTCTGGAGTACGTCTGCTGATCCGACCACTGCGGATAGTAAAACTACCGATGGCGCAGTCAGTGCGACTGGCACCTTCACAAGCATTATCACGGGTCTGACACCCGGTACGCTGTATCATCTCCGGGCTTATGCCACCAACACGGCAGACACGGCCTATGGTGAGGATGTCACTTTTACTACGCTTATTGTTCCAACAGTTACCACCCAGGCTGTCACAAACATTGGAACCACTACGGCCACGGGGAATGGAAATGTCACCGCGTTAGGTATACCCAATCCCACCCAGCATGGTGTCGTTTGGGGCACTGCGGCGAATCCAACTACGGCGAATAGCAAAACTACCAATGGCGCAGTCAGTGCCACCGGCGCGTTTACCAGCAACATCACCGGACTTACGCCAAATACGCTGTATCATGTGCGCGCTTATGCCACCAATACTGCGGGCACAGCATACGGCGAGGATGTCACTTTTACCACACTGCTTGCGCCGACAGTCACCACCCAGGCAGTGACCGATATTACAACCACCACCGCCACCGGCAACGGAAACATCACCGTTCTGGGTACATCTGACCCGACTGAGCATGGTGTAGTCTGGGGGACTTTACTCAACCCAACCATCGCAGATAGCAAAACGACAGACGGCTCCGTCAGCGCCACTGGCGCGTTTACGAGCAACATCACCGGACTGACACCGGGTACGCTGTACCATGTCCGCGCTTATGCCACGAATGTGGCCGGCACATCCTATGGAGCTGATGTTACTTTCACGGCTCTGATTGCGCCCACCGTCACGACGCAGGCTGTCACAAACATTGGAAACACCACTGCCACAGGGAATGGGAATCTCACCGTTTTGGGCGTGCCCAATCCAACTCAACATGGCGTTGTCTGGAGTACTTCGGTCAACCCCACCATCGCGGATAGCAAGACTACAGATGGTTCACTCAGCGCAACCGGTCCTTTCACGAGCAACATCACCGGACTTGCATTGGGTATGGAATATCATGTCCGTGCTTACGCCACCAATTCTGTTAGCACAGCGTATGGCAATGATGTCACTTTCACCACGCTTCCTTCGTCTACAAGCACCACCACGCCGATCACAAATGCTCGATCGGGCGCCAATGTTTCAGGCGTTGGAACAATTGCCTGGCTGAATCCCAGCTATGTCACGGCAGACGACAGCAGTTACGCAACTGCCACGCTCACCAATCAAACATCCAATTACCTGCAAGGTACAAATTACGGTTTTGCCATTCCATTAAATGCAACCATTAATGGAATTGCCGTTACCATTGGCCGTTTTGAAAGTGGCATAGGTACCGGTACCGATGTACGAGATAGTGTTGTCAGTCTGATGAAGGCTGGGGTAGTTACCGGAACTAATAAAGCGGCAACTGCCACAGAATGGCCCATCACTTCTCCTGTAGCGGCTGTATATGGTACAACAGGTGATCTTTGGGGCACCACCTGGACACCTGTAGATATCAACGACAGTAATTTCGGCGTAGCGCTGGCTGCAAACAGCGTCATTACTAGAATGGCTTCTGTAGATTACATGCAGATCTCTGTAACTTATACGGTTACAGTGGTCAGCTCCAGCACCAGCGTAAGTTGCGGCGCGGGAACTCCGGTTGCTACTTATGGTTCAGACATCACTTGTGTTGCCACCGTTGTGCGCGGCACAGGCTCCAACACCCCAACTGGAAATGTCAGTTGGACCACAGATGGCAGCGGAAGTTTTGTTACCAGTCCGTGCGCCCTCTCAGGCACGGGTGGAACCGCTACGTGTTCTGTAACCTATGCTCCTAGTTCTGTGGGCAGCGGCGCGCATTTGATCTCAGCCGCTTATGCCGGTGATGAGAGCTTCTTTGCCAGCAACGGAACCCAGACGGTTACCGTCAACAAGAAGGATGCTTCTGTCACGCCGACAGCCGCCAGCAAGACTTATGGCGATGTTGATCCGGCTCTGGACGGCACCCTGGTCGGTTTCCTGCCTGCTGATGGTGTGACCGCCGCCTATAGCCGCGCCGTTGGCGAGACTGTTGCTGATTCTCCATACACGATCAGCGCAACGCTTAGCCCTTCCGGCGTGCTTGCCAACTACAACGTCACCAATAACACCGCCAACTTCACCATCAACAAGAAGGCAGTGTCTGTAACATTAACTGCCGCCAGCAAGACCTATGGCGAGGATGATCCGGCTCTGACCGGCGCCCTAGTCGGCTTCCTGCCTGCTGATGGTGTCACCGCAACTTACAGCCGCGCCGCAGGCGAGACTGTTGCTGATTCTCCATACGCGATCAGTGCCGTGCTCAGTCCGCTTGCTGTACTTGCCAACTACGATATCACCACAACCGCTGCCGACTTCACCATCAACAAGAAGGACGCTTCGGTCACTTTGGATGCCGCCAACAAGACCTATGGCGATGTTGACCCAGCGTTGACCGGCTCTCTCGTCGGGTTCGTCCCTGCCGATGGTGTCACCGCAGCTTACAGCCGCGCCGCAGGCGAGACCGTTGCGGATTCTCCGTACGCGATCAGCGTCGTGTTGAGTCCGGTTGAGGCGCTTGCCAATTACAACATCACCAATACCCCTGCCAACTTCACGATCAACAAGAAGGACGCTTCGGTCACGCCGGATGCCGCCAGCAAACCTTTGGGCGAGCCTGAACCCGTTTTGACCGGTTCTCTCGTCGGCTTCCTGCCTGCTGATTCTGTCACCGCAACTTACAGCCGCGAGGCTGGCGAAACTGTGGAAGACAGCCCGTACACGATCAGCGCGGTACTTAATCCGGCTGAGGTGTTGCCCAACTACAACGTCATCTACAATACCGCCGACTTCACGATCACCCCGCCGCCGGATGAATACACACTCACTCTGACTAAATTTGGCAATGGGACAATCACAGCCTCTCCCGAAAAACCCACCTACCGCTATGGCGATGTCGTTACTTTGACCGCCACAGCCGACCCAGGCTGGAGTTTCTTCAACTGGTCGCCCAATGTAACGGGCGGCACAGTGACCATCCGCAGTGATACGACCGTCTCTGCCGTGTTCACGCAGGATGAATACACACTCACCATCAACAAAGTTGGAAATGGCACAGTCACAAAGGCGCCCAGTCAAGCCACCTATCACTACGGTGATGTAGTGACCCTGACCGCCACGCCAGATGCGGGCTGGAGCTTTGATAGCTGGTCTGCCAATGCAACAGGCGGAACAGTCACGATTAGCGGCACCACCACCGTCACCGCTACTTTCATAGCAGATGAATACACACTCTCCCTGTCTACCAACGGTAACGGGTCAATTACGGCAACCCCGAGCAGCACTTCCTACCACTATGGTGATGTAGTCGCTTTGACTGCCACACCAGATCTCGGTTGGAGTTTCGGAAGTTGGTCTGCCAACGTAGTCGCTGGCAGTGTAACGATCCAAGGCAACACGACCGTCACAGCTAACTTCACACACGATGAATACACACTCGTCATCGACAAAGTTGGAAACGGCACGGTCACGAAAGAACCCGATCAAGCCACCTACTACTACGGCGAAACAGTCGCCTTGACTCAGACACCGGCTGCGGGTTGGAGTTTTGGCGGCTGGTCTGAAAATGTGGTTGCTGGAAGTGTGCTGATCCAAGGCAACACCACCGTCACCGCCACCTTCATACAGGATGAATACACACTTGCCATCGACAAGACTGGAAACGGTGCGGTCGCGAAAGACCCCGATCAAGCTACCTATCATTACGGTGATGTAGTCACGTTGACCGCCACACCAGATGCGGGCTGGAGCTTTGGAAGCTGGTCAGCCAATGTCGTGGATGGAAAGGTAACGATCAATGCCAACACCACTGTATCCGTCACCTTCACGCAGGATGAATATACACTCACTCTGTCCAAGGTTGGTAACGGGGCAGTCACAGGAACACCCGTTCAAGCTACATACCATTACGGCGATGTAGTCAACCTGACCGCCACGCCAGATGCAGGCTGGAGTTTTGGAAGCTGGTCTGCCAATGTGGTGGCTGGAACTGTAACCATTAATGGCAATACCACCGTCACAGCCACCTTCACACAGGATGAATACACACTCACTCTGTCCAAGGTTGGTAACGGGACAGTCGCTGGCTTACCAGATCAAACCACTTATCACTACGGGGATATCGTTGACCTGACCGCTACGCCAGACGCAGGTTGGAGTTTTGGAAACTGGTCTTCCAACGTGGTGGATGGAAAGGTAACGATCAACGCCAACACCACCGTCACCGCCACCTTTGTGCAGGATGAATACAGCCTGACGATTAACCTGACCGGCAATGGGACAGTTGCTGCCACACCCGATCAACCCACTTATCACTATGGTGATGTAGTCAACCTGACTGCTACGCCAGATTTGGGCTGGAGTTTTGGAAGTTGGTCTGCCAATGCAACGGGCGGAAGTGTAACGATCAACGGCAATACCATCGTCAGCGCCACCTTCACACAGGATGAATACACACTCACCATCATTAAGATTGGCAGCGGGACAGTTGAAATAGTTCCCGATCAACCCACTTATCAATATGGCGAGAGCGTACAACTGACCGCTACGCCGGATGCGGGTTGGGGCTTCTCTGGCTGGAGCGGTGCTATAAGCGGCAGCGTAAATCCACAAAGCGTTACGATGAATGGCAACAAAAATATTACCGCCACCTTTAACGTGTTGTCACTGCCCACAGTAACTACCCAGGCTGTTACAGACATTACGACCACCACAGCCACTGGGAACGGAAATATCACTGAAATAGGTGTTCCGAATGCAACCGAGCATGGTGTTGTTTGGAGTACAGCAGCCGATCCTACCCTCTTGGACAGCAAAACCACCGAAGGTTCGGTCACCGCGACTGGCGCTTTCACAAGCAACATCACGGGATTGACCCCTGGTACGCTGTATCATGTCCGCGCTTATGCCACCAATACGGAAGGCACAGCCTATGGTGAGGATGTCACTTTCACAACTTTGCAGATTCCTACCGTCACGACGCAGGCTGTCACTGATATTACAACCACCACAGCCACCGGCAACGGAAATGTCACTGTTCTGGGCATACCTAACCCAACGGAACATGGCGTGGTTTGGAGCCTTGCGGCTGATCCCACCACTGCGGATGACAAGACCACCGAAGGCGCTGTCAGCGCGACTGGCGCTTTCACGAGCAACATCACGGGTCTAACGCCGGGAACGCTGTATCACGTCCGTGCGTATGCCACCAATGAAGTGGGTACTGCCTACGGCGAGGATGTTACGTTCACCGCTTATATCGCCTCGACAGTTACGACTGAGGCTGTCTCCTCTATCGGCACCACCACTGCTACAGGAAACGGCACCATCACTTCGTTGGGCGTTCCGAATCCAACTCAGCATGGTGTAGTCTGGAGCACATCCGCTGATCCTACGATCTCGGACAGCAAGACCACGGATGGTCCGTTCGGCGCGGTGGGCGCTTTCACCAGCAATATCACTGGCTTGACCCCCGGTACGCTGTATCATGTCCGTGCCTATGCCACGAATGAGGTGGGTACATTCTATGGCGAGGATGTCACTTTCACTACTTTGCTGACGCCTACCGTTACAACACAGGCCGTCACGAATATTACGCTCACCACAGCCACCGGCAACGGAAACATCACTGCGCTTGGTTTGCCTGGCGCAACCCAGTATGGCGTGGTTTGGGATACGGCGATTGATCCGACCATTGCGCTGGCTACCAAGACAGAGCAAGGTGTTCCGGCTGGTACGGGTGCTTTCACGAGCAACATCACCGGACTGACATCAGGCGTTCTGTATCACGTCCGCGCTTATGCCACCAACACGGTGGGCACAGCCTACGGTGAAGATGTCACTTTCACCGCGCTCCAGGTGCCAACTGTCACCACGCAGGCTGTCTCATCCATTGGGACTAGCACAGCTACGGGAAATGGCAATGTCACTTCTTTGGGCGTGCCGAATCCAACCCAGCATGGTTTTGTTTGGGCAACCACGGTCAACCCGACCATTGCAAACAGCAAGACCACGAACGGTCCGGTCAGCGCGACGGGCGCCTTCACAGGCACGATCAGTGACCTTGTACCTGCAACTCAATACCATGTCCGTGCTTATGCCACCAATACGGCGGGCACTTCGTACGGCGCTGATGTTACTTTCACGACTCTCCCTGCAACTGCGGTTGTCTTCAACTCCTCCGGTTCGTGGACAGTCCCCGCAGGTGTTACCTCCATCACTGTTGAAGTTTGGGGCGGCGGCGGAAGAGGTGGAAGCATAAGCGGCACTTCTTTCGAGACGACAAGAGGCGGCGGGGGCGGCGGAGCCTACTCTCTCAAATCCAATATCGCGGTAACCCCTGGGACTTCATACTCCTATACTGTTGGGGCTGGCGCGACTGGGACAGGGGCGGGCGGTGATTCGTACTTCATCAATACATCAACCGTGCTTGCCAAGGGTGGTAACTCAGTGGGTACCTCCAGCACTGGCGTTTCAGGCGGCTCAGCAGCCTCTGGTGTTGGTGACGTAAAATATTCCGGTGGCACGGGTGCAAACGGAAACAGTACCAATAACTATAGCGGTGGCGGCGGGTCATCGGCTGGAACCGCGGTAAATGGAACCAATGCGACCAATGCAACCGGCGCGACAGCTCCAGCTGGCGGCGGTAATGGTGGTAATGGACGATCTGATTCATCTGGTCCTGGTGTGGCTGGCTCAACCCCGGGTGGGGCTGGCGGCGGCGCATATCGAAGTGGTTATAGCAGCACTTCGCAAACCGGCGGCAGTGGCGCCAATGGACAGATCAGAATTACATATTATGTATCTGTCAAATCCACGACCACCAGTGTCAACTGTGGCGCAGGCACACCCAGTGTAATTTATGGCAGCAGCATTAACTGCGTAGCCACCGTGACCGCATCCAGCGGAACCACCAGTCCCTCCGGCTCAGTTGCCTGGACGACAAACGGCGCAGGCTCCATTGTCACCAGCCCATGCACACTCTCAGGCACTGGCGGAAGCGCGACCTGTTCCGTGACCTACACACCCAGTTCTGTGGGCACCGGCTCACATTTGATCACAGCCAGCTATGCAGGGAATACGAACTTCCTGGCTAGCAACGGCAACCAGACGGTCACAGTTAATACGAAGACCGCATCGGTTACACCGACAGCCGCCAGCAAGACCTATGGCGATGTTGACCCAGCTTTGACTGGCTCTCTTGTCGGCTTCCTCCCTGCCGACGGCGTAACCGCAACTTACAGCCGCGCCGCAGGCGAGACCGTTGTCGATGGTCCGTACACGATCAGCGGCACGCTCAGTCCGGCTGGTGCACTTGCCAACTACACCGTCACCTACAACACAGCCAACTTCACAATCAACAAGATGTCTGCCTCTGTCACCCCGACCTTGGCCAGCAAGACCTACGGCGAGGATGACCCCGCTTCCTTCACTGGCACCTTGAGCGGGTTCCTGCTTGCGGATGGAGTGACTGCAACCTACAGCAGAGCCGCTGGTGATAACGCCGGTGCATATCCGATCAGCGCGGAACTCAGCCCGCTCGGTGTGCTTCCCAATTACGACATCACCTACAACCCTGTCAACTTCACCATTGAACCCAAAGCGGCATCGGTCACACCGAATGACGCCAGCAAGGCTTTTGGTGCAGACGACCCAATTTTGACCGGCTCACTCGTTGGTTTCCTGCCTGCTGATAACGTGACCGCAACGTACAGCCGCGTGGCTGGCGAGACCGTCGAAGGCAGTCCGTACACGATCAGTGCCGAACTCAGCCCGCTCGGTGTGCTTCCCAATTACGCCATCACCTACAACACCGCCAACTTCACCATCACGCAGGCTGAATACACCCTGACCATTGATATCGTTGGCAGCGGCACAGTCACACGCAGTCTCCCCGCTCCATATCATCAGGGCGATGTAGTCACGCTGACCCCCGCCCCCGAGCTTGGGTGGAGTTTTGGAAGCTGGTCTGCCAATGTGGTGGACGGAAGTGTAACGATTGACGGCAACACAACTGTCACCGCCACCTTCACGCAGAATGAGTACACCCTGACGATTGACTCAGTCCACGGCACGGTTGCCCAGAATCCAAGCAAGGCTACCTATCACGAAGGTGATGTGGTCACTTTGACCGCCACAGCCAACACCGGCTGGACCTTTGAAAACTGGACCGGCGACCTGGTTAGCATCCTCAACCCAGACGCAGTCACCATCCACGGCAACACGACAGTCACAGCCAATTACACCGAAGTTATCAATGTTGCTCCGGCCTTCACCAGCACGGCTGTCACCAGCGCGGATGAAGACGCACTCTACACCTACAACATCACAGCCACCGACGCCAATATCGGCGACACACTCACCATCAGTGCGCCGACCCTCCCCGCTTGGCTAACCTTCACCGATAACGGCGGCGGCTCTGCCACTTTGAGCGGCACCCCAACCAATGCGGAAGTGGGCAGTCATGCCGTCGTACTGCAAGTGAGCGATGGCACGCTTTCGGGTAATCAAACCTTTAGCATTGCGGTTGCCAATACAAATGATGCGCCAACCTTCACCAGCACGGCCATCACAAGTGCCGCCGAAGATGTCGTCTACACCTACAACGTCACAGTCAGCGACCCAGATGCTGGCGCTATCCTGACCCTCAGCGCGCCGACCCTGCCCGCCTGGCTCACACTCACAGACAACCTAGATGGAACAGCCCTCTTAACCGGCACACCCACCAATGGCGACGTAGGCATCAACAACGTGACCCTGCGCGTCAACGACGGCGTAGTGGATGTCGATCAAGTTTTCACAATTGACGTGGGCAATACAAACGACGGCCCATCCTTCACCAGCACAGCCGTCACGACTGTCAATGAAGACGCAGTCTATACCTACGACATCACAGCCACCGACCCAGATGCAGGCGACACCCTCACCATCAGCGCAACGACCCTGCCTACCTGGCTGACCCTCACAGACAACGGCGATGGCACAGCTACCTTGACCGGTACGCCCACCAACAGCGAAGTCGGCGATCATTCGGTAGTGCTGCAAGTCAGCGACAGTGTGGAATTGGCAACCCAATCCTTTACCATCACGG
>CAMCQT010000063.1 GCA_945877125.1 Candidatus Brevifilum fermentans
TATTCAAACTATTGAAATTGATGGGTTCAGCAAAATAGCTGACCTTGCCCGTAAAGCGCGCTCAAACATAGCCAAAGGAACCTTCCGCAAGAATGCACCTGGCGCACTGCGCATGGATGCTGTCATGTAGTGTGTAGGCGCGCTTGAAATGTTTGAGGCAATGAGCGTAGCCCAGGTGCAAAAAATCGGCTTTGAGATCGCCATGTTAGGAACTCGCGGGATCGACGTGAATAATCCCGAAAGCCGCTACTCCCTCAAAAGCCTGCCCGGAGAGTTCAGCGGTTTGCACCTTTTATCCATCCAATATGTGGCGTTCAAGAAAATCGCGCCCGCACAAGATATTGGATTTGATCTGAGCGTTGAGTACCAGGCGGCGTTGAGGTTGTTTGAAAAATAAATCATGAATGCTTTAGAAGATACCAAAGAAGAGTAGACTGACTGTCTACTCTTCTTTGGTTATTAACATGGCAGGATTGTTCGCTAATCATTCAAAGTAGACAAAACCTCCGCCGCGAATTTCTGAGATACCTTGATTCTGGCAACACAAAAATATGTTTGTATAACTGCTCTTGTGCGGCAATATAACCATATATTTCCAAATCCCTCGCCTACCCAAAAGCATTTATCACTGAAAAATACAGTCGTGTAAACTATTTCCATCTGCTATACTCTAAATCTTCAAATCACTTTTATGAGGGAAATCCATGTCAACTCGTTTACTCATTTCACCTCCTGCAATTGGAAAAACTGAAACTTGCATTGAACAAATTCGCGGCACGCTCAAAGAACATCCGCTGTCACAGGTCTGGGTGGTATTGCCAGACCGTTTGAATGCTGTGTACTTTCGCCGCAGATTGGCTGAAAGCGGCGGAGCATTGGGCGCGCATGTGGGCAGGTTTGGCGATCTGTATCAACATATTTTGGAACGCGCAGAGAATTATGTGCCCGTGGCTTCAAATGCGCTCCTTCATCGCATCGTGCAAGAGACCGTGGACTCGGCATCGCTTGTCCACTACGCGCCGCTGCGGACATTGCCAGGCTTTATCCTTGTCTTGCGCGATTCGTTTGCCGAGATCAAACGCGCATTGATCTACCCCGAAACATTTATTGAACAATCGAAAAATGCCTCGCTTGCTCAACAGGAACTGGCGCAGTTGTACTCCGCCTATCAAGCCCGTCTGCGTGAACTGGGCTGGGCAGATACGGAAGGACTCAGTTGGCTGGCGGTTGCAACTTTGGAAGCAAACCCGACACCGCTGGATGATGCGATTCAACTGCTGGTCGTGGATGGTTTTGATTCCTTCACGGGCGCACAACGCCGCGCTTTGAAGCTGATCGCAAAAAAATCCAAAGTATTAATTACGCTGGAAGGGGATGAAAACTCACTGCGTCCTGCGCATCGCAGGTTTATCAAAACGCTGGAAACCCTTTGCAAAGAATTATCGCCTGAGATCAACTCAATTTCACGCGCGTCAACACTTCCACCCGATGTGCTGCATATCGAAGCGCGGGTTTTTGAATCGGGTGGGGAATTTATCAGAACCGCTGACCAGGCTTTCTTAAGCGAGGTGCGCTCTCCATCCGATGAAGCGCGTGAAGCCTTGCGCTGGATCAAATCGCATGTGATTCGAAATCAGATCCCATTGCAGGAATGTGCGGTCTTCACGCCGAACCCTGATATGTATCAGCCTTTGATTCGCAGTGCGGCGCGTGAGTTTGGAATTCCCGTTCACTTCACGCAAGGCGATTCGCTCACCACCTCGCCCGTGATCGCGGCGCTGCTGAATTTGCTTTCGCTGCCCGCGCAGAATTTCAAAACACGTACCTTGTTCAAGATGCTGCGCTCGCCATATTTTTCATTCTCGCTTGAGCCGCAAACAATTGACACGCTTGAACAGGTCAGCCGCGTGGCGCGGATTGTGGAAGGGAAGCCGCAATGGGACGAAACTTGGGAACGGCTCGCGCCCGCAAAAACGGATGAACCGCTCGACCTCGATGAGGAACGCCGCCTGCCAGGTTTGCCGCGCGGTGAAGATGCAAAGCGATTGCGCTCAAAACTGGATGAAATACTTACACGCCTTGCGCCGTTGGACGGAACGCACACGCAGATCGAATGGGTGGGCTGGCTCGAAGACCTGTTGGATACGCTTCAATTTTATGAACACGCAAACAGCGAGCGTGATGAACTTGCATGTGAAGTGTTCCGAGAGGCATTGCGCGCGCTGGTGCTGAGTGAATCCGTTGCGGGCAGCCGCGCGGTGGACTTTCAACAGTTTATGTCTGACCTGCAAAGTACGCTCGAAGGTTTGGCGGTCACAGAGCCACGCCAGATGGGACAGCCCGCGCTACTGATCGGAAACATGCGCGAGGCGCGCGGATTGCGCTATCAAGCCGTTGCCCTACTCGGATTCTCTGAAGGCGTTTTTCCTGAAGTGGAGCGCCCCGACCCATTCCTGACCGAAGACCTGCGTGCCGCACTTGGACTTGATTCACGCCTTGAGCGCGAGCAGGCGAGTCTGTTCTATCAGGCGGTGACGCGCACCGATCAGCGCCTGCTCATCACACGTCCGTATTTGTCAGAGGATGGCGAGAAATGGGAAGAGTCTCCGTTTTGGAATGCGGTCACGAACCTGTTTGAAAAATCTGCTGTGCAAAAGATTCGCCCCGATGATCCGCGCCCGCTGAATGACGCGGCTTCTTCGCAGGAATTATTGTTCTGGGCAGTGCGCCGCAAGGGACTGCCGAAGTCATACGATGATCTGCTTGAACGCTGGCAGTCACTGCAACATGCGCGGGATGTGGTTCGTGCGCGGCGCGCCAAGCAAGCGGATGGAATCCATGAAGGCAGTACGCCTGATCTGGTGAAAACTTTATCTGCACGGTACGCACCCGAACAAGTCTGGAGCGCGTCGCGTTTGGAGGCATATAGCACCTGTCCGCAAATGTTCTACGTCAGCAGTGCGCTTGGATTGGAGTCCAGCGCATCGCCAGAGTTGGGATTGGATGTGATGCAGATGGGATCGATCCTGCACAAGATACTGGAAGAGACGTATCGCTCAGCCGAAAATCCCGCTGACGTAGATTCTGTTTTGAAGCAGTTGCCAAAAATTGCAAAGAAAGTCTTCGCCACCGCGCCGCAGGAGTATGGCTTCCGTCCGTCTGAGTTGTGGGAGATCGAGCAGGAGCAATTTCTGCAAAGTCTTGAAATGACGATCACCGAACTGGCGAATGCCTCAGAAGGCTGGCTGCCGTTTGCGTATGAACAAGCCTACGGCATAAAAGATTCGCCGCCGCTTGAAATTCAAATTGGCGATGAAAAAATCCGCTTGCGGGGTGTGATAGATCGTATTGATAAAAATGTTGATGGCGAACTGCGCGTGCTGGATTACAAAACAGGCGGCAGTCACCTTACAAATAGTGACCTGATCAACGGCAGGCGGTTGCAATTGCCTTTGTATGCGCTTGCCGCGCGTGATGCGCTCAAACTCGGCGAACCAGTTGATGGGTTGTATTGGACGATCCTGGCTGCCAAAGCAGGTTCTCTAAAACTGGCTGGCTTCAAAGGCGAAAATGGCAGTGGGTTTGATGCGGCGGTGGAAACTATGAAAGAACATTTGCTGAATATTGTCACAGGGATACGCGCGGGAGACTTCCCGCCTGTGCCGCCCAAAGGTGGATGTCCCGCCTATTGTCCCGCCGCGCAATGGTGCTGGCGTTATCAGGGAGGATGGTAAATGACTGACACACTTGCTCAACATGTCGTAGATACTTTTGGATTGACCGATGACCAACGCGCCTCTGCCTTGGAGCGCGGACGAGATGTGATTATTACCGCAGGCGCAGGCAGCGGAAAGACACGCACGCTTGTGGCGCGTTACGTATCCCTGCTGGCAGATGGACTCTCGCCGCGCTCGGTGGTAGCGATCACCTTCACCAAAAAAGCCGCGCGTGAAATGCGGTCACGGCTGCGTGAAGCCTTAAGCACGCTGGCAAATAATGCAAAAGAAAAAGATGAGCGCGAGAACTGGCTGGTATTGGGCAATCAAATGGACTCGGCACGTATCGGCACAATTCACAGTTTATGCACCGAGATATTGCGCGCACACCCTGCTGAGGCTGGAGTTGATCCGCGATTTGAGGTGTTGGACGAAGGACTTGCGGCGACTCTGAAAAATCAGGTGGTGGATGATGCGCTGAAAGAGATGGTTGCCCAGCCTGAATACAAACCTTTGTTCAAGGCTTTGCAGACGGGCGGCGTGCAAAGTCTGTTGGCGAGTGTGCTCAGCCGCAGACTGGAAGCGCAGGAAATATTTACAAAGCAGACAGACGGCGATGCGATCATCCGTGAATATATCGAGACGGCGTTGAAGTCATCCATCGTTGTAGATTCAATTGCAACCCTGCGGGACTTCACACCAAAAGGTTTGATGGATGACGCGGGCGATAAGCTCGCGGCGCAAGTTACGGAATTGTTGAAGTTGTGGAAGCAGTCCGAATCCGCGCTGAAAAAGGGAGACGTGATTTTGTGCGCGAATTTCCTTTTCTCAGCACGGCGCGAACAATTGAAGAAAGGCACAGGCAAGAAAACGAGTATTGCAAAGGAAGCAGTTTCCGTTTTGCAGGCGGCGTATGATGACTTCCTGAATCCATTGATCGGCGGCGCGGGATCGAAAGACTCTCCGCCCAACGCGGAATCAGAATCCCTTTTCAAGCAACTCCAGCCGCTCGTCCAGAAAGGCAGCGAGTTGGTTCATCGCTTGTATCAAGCCGAGTTGAGTCAACGTCACGCTTTGGATTTTGACGATCTCGAATATGGTGCGGTGCAGTTGTTAAAGCGTGAGGAAACCCGCGCCTATTGGCAGACCGAAGTGCAGGCTTTGCTGGTGGATGAGTTTCAGGATACGAATGCGCGTCAGCGTGAAATTGTTGAGGCGTTGGCGGGCAGTGCGGGGCGGTTGTTTGTGGTGGGCGATGCGCGCCAAAGTATTTATCGTTTCCGCCGCGCCGATGTGACAGTCTTCCGCGATGTACAGGAACAGGCGCGTAATAATGGCGGCTTGGTCTTGAACCTGGACATCACCTATCGCGCGCACAAACCTTTGCTGAATACGATGGGCGATCTGCTCGCGGGCGTAATGGGCGTGGACGTTGACCCTGCGCGACCGTATTATGTGCCGTTCTCGCCGCTGAATGCAAATCGCAAAACGCAGCCTGACAATATTGCCGAGCCGCATATTGAATTTATATTTGGCGCAGGGGATGATGCTGACAAAGCGCGCCCTGTCGCATCTCGTGCGCTGGCACGGCGTTTGCTTGAACTCAAAGAGGCTGGGCAAATTAAAACCTGGGATGATGTGGCGTTGTTGTTCCGCGCATCCACAGGCTATGTTTATTATGAAGATGCGTTTGAAGATGCGGGCATTCCGTTTGTGACTGTCGCAGGGCGCGGATTCTATGACCGCCCTGAAATTCGCGATGTGCTCAATCTCTTGCGTGCGCTGGCTGACCCCGCTGACAATCTGGCAATGGCGGGTTTGCTGCGTTCGCCTGCGTTTGGCTTGAGCGATACTGCCTTGTATCAATTGCGTTTGCAGGGCAAGACTGCCACGTCGTATTGGATTGCCTTGCAAGGCGATCTTTCAATTTTGAGCGAAGCCGATCAGGCGCGGGCAAAGCGTGTGGTGGCGATTCTGCAAGAGTTACTGCCGCAAGTGGATCGCGAACCCGTTGCGGATCTACTCAGCGCGCTGGTGGATGTGACCGACTATCGCGCCATTTTGGCATCGGATGACGAGAACGCATCCAGCGGACGCCTGTGGCGGAATCTGGACAAGTTGATCTCTGACGCCCAGGGCAGCGGCATCATAAACGTGCGTGACTTCCTCGAATATCTATCCACGCTGAGTGATGCGGGCGCGCGCGAAGGTGAAGCTCCCGCCGATGCACAGGGCGCGGTGCGCTTGATGACCATTCATAAATCCAAGGGGTTGGAGTTTCCGCTGGTGATTCTTGCGGATGCGGGACGCTCTCCGAATCCAAAAAGTGACGCGGTGTATTTGTTGCCAGAAATGGGATTGTCTTTCAATTTAGACCCTGCGCCGATGTTATATCGCTTGTCAAAAGAATTGGATAGAAAACAAAATGAAGCCGAAGCGGGACGTTTGCTGTATGTGGCGTTGACTCGCGCCAAAGATAAACTCATCATCAGCGGGCACGCGGTGATGGCGAAGAGCGGCGACTATGGCGCGGCTGGCTGGTTGGATGAGATTTGCGAGAAATTGGAAATTGATGTCAACCAGGTTGTGAGTGAAGCGGGGACATCCTCTGAAATAAAAACGGTTTCGGGACATTCCATCCGCGCGTGGTGCATGGCTGCGGATGATGTTCAGGGCGCGAAAGAGAAACAACAGAAGCAAACCAAGATTGCTGAAACAAAAGCTCAGGCGTTATACCATCCGCTCGTCGAGACTGAATCAGGTATCAGGTTGGAAGATGAAACGGATGTAAAGCGCATTTGGCGCGCGGCTGAATCCACAAATCATGTCCCGCCAAGTGTGATCGGGCAGATGACTCACAAGGCGCTGGAGTTGTGGCTTTCTGCCGATGATCCGCGCTTGCTTCTGCTTTTGGAATCTCTTGCGTTGGATGCGGGACTTGCCCGAAGTGAACAGCATATCGAAGCCGTGCGCCGTGTGCGTGAGTTGGTCGCGCGTTTTTGCGCGCATCCTTTGCGCGCTGAAATCGATTCGGCAGATGAGCGGCATCATGAAGTGCCGTATTCGCGGATGAACGGTGACTACACAGAGACGGGCTATATTGACTTGCTCTATCGCAAGGGCGATGTCTGGGGTGTGGTGGATTTCAAGACCGATTCGATTCGTTCGGTTGCGGAAGGGCAGGAATTGATTGGGACGTACACAAAACAATTGCGCCGTTATGCGGGCGCGGTTAGAGAATTAATCGGGCAGGATGCGACCTTGTCCCTTTGCTTTTTGGATGATGAGGGCAGGGTGACAAAGGTGGAATGTGCGTAATTGCCCAACCCTTTCAAAATCGCAATCTCGCTAATGAATGATGTCGCATAATAAATGCTATACTTGACCGAACAAAGCGGGGAGACTCTGAAGTTTTCTCTGATAAAAAAATAAAGGCATAAGCGGGGTTTATTGCCCCAAAGGCAACCATGCAATTCTCTTCACACCAGGTTCGATATTTCGCGCATGAATTGACCCGACGCCATTCTTCGGATAGCGTTGAAAAGCTCGCGTCTGTACTTGCAGATGCACAGGTGGATTTGAACCCGCATCAGGTGGAAGCGGCGTTGTTTGCGTTCCGCAGTCCATTCTCGAAGGGCGCAATTCTGGCAGACGAGGTGGGGCTTGGCAAAACAATTGAGGCAGGATTATTGATCGCGCAAAAATGGGCGGAGAGAAAACGTAAGCTGCTAATCATCCTGCCTGCCAACTTACGCAAGCAGTGGAGTCAGGAACTCGCGGATAAATTCCACCTGCCTTCGGTGATTCTGGAAAACAAAAGTTTCAACGAGATCATCAAGACAGGCAATCTAAACCCCTTTCAACAAAATGAAATTGTTTTATGTTCCTATCAATTCGTGCGGACCAAAGAACCTTATGTAAAACAAGTGCGGTGGGACCTGGTTGTTATTGACGAAGCGCACCGGCTGCGTAACGTGTACAAAGGTTCGAGCAAGATCGCAAGCTCCATCAAGCAAGCTGTTGCGCCTTACCCGAAGGTGTTATTGACCGCCACGCCCTTGCAGAACTCATTGCTCGAGTTGTATGGCTTGGTCAGCATTATTGACGACTATGCCTTTGGCGATCTAAAAAGTTATAAAGCGCGTTTCACAAAATTGGGTAATGAAGATAATTTCGCTGAACTGCGTGAGCGTCTGAAACCAATTTGCAAGCGGACTTTGCGAAAACAAGTTCTTGAATATGTGAAATATACAAACCGTCACGCGTTGGTGCAGGAGTTTGTGCCCTCAGAAAACGAACAGACTTTATATGACCTGGTTTCTGCGTATTTGCAAAGACCGAATTTATACGCTTTGCCTGCCAGCCAGCGCGCGCTGGTGACATTGATCCTACGGAAGTTACTGGCTTCATCCACGTACGCGATCGCGGCAACTTTGGATAAACTGGTGCAAAGATTACAAGGTGTAGTAGCGCAATCAGAATCAATCGATTCGGTACCGCAGGATTTACAGGAAAATTGGGAAGAGATCGATGAACTGGAAGATGAATGGGACGAGGGCGACGAAGAAAGCAGTCCAAAAGAAAAAGCGCGATTGACGCCTCAGCAATTGGCAGAGCTTAAACTGGAAATTGAAGAGCTGCGCGAGTTTCATCGGCTGGCAAAATCCATCATCAAAAACTCAAAGGGCGAAGTGCTGTTAGCCGCTTTGCGCAAGGGATTTACGGATGCGGTGGATGCGCAGAAGAAACAAGGCGCGGAAACCTTGCAGCAAAAAGCCGTTATCTTTACCGAATCAAGACGCACGCAGGAATATTTGTTCAATATTCTTGAGCAGACTGAATTTGCGGGCAAAGTGATGGTCTTCAACGGCACGAACACGGATACGAAATCCAAAGCGATTTATCGTGCATGGGCTGAGAAACATAAAGGCACAGATCGCATCAGCGGCTCTCCCACTGCGGACATGCGCGCGGCGCTGGTGGATTGTTTCCGCGAGGAAGCGTCCATCATGATTGCGACAGAAGCCGCTGCGGAAGGGATTAATCTTCAGTTCTGTAATTTGGTGGTCAATTACGATATGCCTTGGAATCCACAACGCATCGAACAGCGGATCGGGCGCTGCCATCGTTACGGACAAAAGTATGACGTGGTCGTAGTGAACTTTCTGAATAAAGCCAATGCCGCGGATGAGCGTGTCTATCAATTGCTGAATGAAAAATTCAAACTGTTCGACGGCGTTTTTGGCGCGAGCGATGAAGTCTTGGGGGCGGTTGAATCAGGCGTGGACTTTGAGAAGCGTATTGCCGAGATCTACCAAAAATGCCGAACGCAGGAACAAATTCAATTTGAGTTCGACCAACTTCAAAAGGAGTTGGAAAGCGAAATTGCGGTAGGACAAAAAGACGCGCGTGAGAAACTGCTCAACAACTTTGATCAGGAAGTCGTGGAAAAAGTCCGTATGCAAAGCAGTGGTTATCTAGACCGCTTCAATGAGCATTTGTGGCTTGTGACGCGCGCCATGCTGAAAGATTTCGCACATTTTGATGATAAGGAACATAGTTTTGCGCTTCATAAAAATCCTTTTGCGGGCGAAGCCATTCACGCTGGACCGTATCGCATGGGCAAGCCAATCGAGGATGTTAACACTTACCGAGTGGGACATCCTCTGGCGCAGCATATTCTGAAGCAGGCAATGGATTTGCATACGCCAACTTGTGAAGTGACCATTCGGTATTCAGGCGGCACAAAGAAGTTTAGTGTGATCGAACCGCTTGTGGGCAGATCGGGCTGGTTGATGTGCGGAAAGTTTTCGGTGCGCGCGCTGGAAGAGGAAGACCATATTCTTTTGACAGGCATGACCGAAAATGGCGAGATATTGGACACAGCGCAAATGGAACGCTTCTTTGACCTACCTGGCGTACAAGGTCGTGAACTGACCCTGCCCAGCGCGGTTGAGAATCAATTAGACGACCTGCGCACGGTTCAGCAAAAATTGATTATCGAAGAGTTGGGTAAAAAGAATGCCAACTTGTTCGAAATTGAAATAGATAAACTCGACCATTGGGCAGATGACCGCCGCGCTTCTTTGAAAACAGAATTGGATGATCTCGACGCAGCCATCAAGGAAACTCGTAAAGCCGCGCGACTTGCGCCTAATCTGCCCGATAAATTGGAGATGCAGCAAGCCTTGCGGAAATTGGAATCCCGACGCAACGAAGCCTGGCACAATTTTGACACCGCCAATAAAGAGTTGGAAAAACAAAAAGACGATCTATTGGACGATATTGGCAGGCGGCTTGAACAAAGTACAATAAGTGAGAATTTATTTGTAATTCGTTGGAAATTAAATTAAAACCATTAAACTCTATAAGCAGTAATACGTTTAGAGTGGAGATACTTATGACCGACCAACCCGAACACCTCGACCTCACCTCCCTTCCCGCGGACAAAACCGCCGAGCTCCTGCGCCTGTTCCCTGAGATTCGCACCGAGGGCGGACAAATTGACTTCGACAAGCTCAAACTCGTGCTGGGACAAACCGTGGACGTGGGACGCGAACGCTACGGCATGACCTGGCCCGGCAAGGCGGAGTGTTTCAAGACCATCCAAACGCCCAGCATGGGGACTTTACTGCCCGTGCCCGCTGAAAGCGTGGACTTCGACACGACCGAGAATCTCATTATTGAAGGCGATAATCTCGAAGCCTTGAAGTTGTTGCAGAAGGCGTATTTGGGGAAAGTTAAGATGATCTACATTGACCCGCCCTACAACACGGGCAATGACTTTATTTACCCCGATAACTACACCGAGAGCCTACAAACTTATTTGGAATACACCAACCAAGTGGACGCAGAAGGTAGAAAGTTTGGCACGAACAGCGACACCGATGGGCGCTTTCACTCGCGTTGGATGAACATGATGTACCCGCGCTTGTATTTGGCTAGAAATTTATTGCGCGACGATGGAGTGATATTCATCAATATCGGTGAAGAAGAATTAAACAACTTAATAAAAATTTGCGATGAAATTATGGGGGAAGGAAATAGATTATCAATAATTAGCCGAGTGGCAAAGACTGCAAGTAATAAAGGTACGTTTTTTGCACCAAGTGTTGACTTTATTCTTTGCTATGCTAAAAACATCTTTGAACTTCAACAATTTTCAGATAGTGTAGATGAGAAATTGTATAAAAAATTTGAGGTTGAAGGATTAAGAAAAGGCGATCAATACAGAGACGATATTGCTTTATATCAATCAGCGCTAGACACACGACCTAATCAAAGATACTGGATAAAATGCCCCGATGGGTCATTTGTTATCCCTCCTGGAAAAACTTTCCCAGCTAATTTTGAAGATGGCTTTAAAACTATTCCTGAAAAAGGGGATGGGGTTTGGCGATGGACACCAGAAACCTATTTTACGAATAAGTCTCTAATCGTATTCAAAGAAACTTCCACGTCGCCCTTGATAAATCAAGATGGTAAAAAAGCAAAATATAATATCTACACAAAAAGTTACCTTAAGGACAGGGAAGAAAATGGCGGAACACTTCCGCGGAATATACTTACTGACTTTATCAACCGAAAAGGGGCGGATTTACTCAAAAAATATGACATTGAATTTGATTATTCAAAACCTGTTGAACTGATTGAATACCTACTCCAAATAACAGGTTGTTCAGGGAATGATATTGTTTTGGACTTTTTTGCTGGTTCATGCACAACAGGTCATTCCGTCATTAATTGGAACACCAGTAATTCATCAAATATTCGATTTATCTGTATTCAATTGCCTGAAACTATAGAGAATTCAAATTTTCTTACAGTTGCCGATATAGGCAAAGAACGAATGCGTCGTGTCATAAAGAAAATAAAAAAAGATGATACTGGAAAATTTGGATTAAATAGTGCGCAAGATCGCGGCTTCCGTGTCTTCAAATTGGCAGAGTCCAACTTCAAAGCGTGGGACGCATCCGCGCCGAAGGATGTCAAGTCACTGGCAACCCAGCTTGAACTACACGTGGAGCATATCCGCGCAGGCAGGACGAGTGAAGATATTCTGTATGAAATCCTCTTCAAGAGCGGTTTCGCACTCACTACACTCGTTGAGAAAATTGAACTGACGGGCAAGTCAGTCTACAGTGTGGCAAGCGGCGGCATGTTGATCTGCCTTGAAAAAGAACTCACACTCGAATCCATCCGCGCGATGGCAGAACTCAAACCCCAGCGCGTCGTCTGTCTCGACCTCGGCTTCGCGGGCAACGATCAACTCAAGACCAACGCCGTGCAGATCTTCAAGAACAAAGAGATCGTTTTCAAGACGGTATAGGAATCATGTCATTGCGAGGGCGCTCTTTTTCTTAGCCCGAAGCACGTGTACCCGTAGCGGAGCGTAGTGGTAATCCCCTTGTGACGTAGGAGCAAGAAATGGCGCAGAAAAAAGAACAAAATGACCAAGACCCAATCGAAGGCGAGATCATTCTCTACTCCTCACCTGAAGGCTTGGCAAAAATTGACGTATTTTTTCAGAACGAAACTTTCTGGCTAACCCAAAAACAAATGTCAGAGTTGTTCGATGTGGACGTGCGGACGATCAGCGACCATTTGCAGACAATTTTCCAGACAGGCGAACTCGACCAAGAATCAGTTATCCGAAAAATTCGGAATACTGCTACAGACGGAAAATCCTATTTGACAAACTTTTACAGCCTGGATGCAATAATCGCAGTAGGCTACCGTGTCAACAGCATACAAGCCACTCGTTTTCGCGTTTGGGCAACTCAAACCTTGCGAGAATTCATTATCAAAGGCTTTGTCCTTGATGATGAACGTCTCAAACAAGGCTCGCGTTTTGGAAAAGATTATTTCGATGAATTACTGGAACGCATTCGCGAGATCCGCGCCAGTGAGCGGCGTTTCTATCTCAAAATTACCGATATTTACGAACAATGCAGTATTGACTACTCAAGTAATGCAGAAGTCACTATGAAGTTCTTCAAAACAGTCCAAAACAAATTACATTGGGCAATCACAGGGCATACTGCCGCAGAACTGATCGCAAACAGAGTCAACTCAGCCAAACCCAACATGGGACTTACCCATTGGAAAAATGCTCCGCGTGGAAAAGTTCTCAAATCGGATGTAACTGTCGCCAAGAATTACTTGAACGAAAAAGAGATCAAGGAACTTGAACGCGTGGTTTCCATGTTTTTGGATTACGCCGAGAATCAAGCTGCGCGCAAAATTCCAATGAAGATGAAAGACTGGACTGAAAAATTAGACTCTTTCCTGAAATTCAACGAATACGGCATCCTGACCGATGCAGGCAAAATCTCTCATGAAGTAGCCAAAACGCTGGCAGAGGATGAATATTCAAGGTTTAGAGTTAAACAAGATCAAGCCTTTGAAAGCGACTTCGAGCGTGAAATCAAACGAATCAATAAAAAAGGCTCCAAAAAGTGAAATTGTACTTTTTGCCTGAAAAATACAATTTGGAAATTGTGAATTGTATTTTTGTACAAATTGCGCAATTTGATTTTTTTTTCATCATTTACGCTTCGCGCGATCCAAATACCTGAAACCTTCAACTTGCAACCTGTAACCCAATCATGAAACTACATTTCGATCCCAACCAGCAATTCCAACTCGACGCCATCGCCGCCGTCACCGACCTCTTTGAAGGTCAGCCGCAGCACACGCCCAGCATGACCCCCATCAACATCGGCAACCTCGGCGAACTCTTCGCGGGACAAACTCAAACTGAATTGGGCATGGGCAACCAGCTTTTATTGGATGAGGAAAAACTGCGCCTCAACACGCGGCTGATACAGGTTCGCTCCGACCTCGACATTCCCAACCCTGAAAGCCCCCTCGCCGCCTGGGAACTCTTCGACGCGCCCGCCAATGCCGCTCGAAACTGTCCCCATTTCTCAGTCGAGATGGAAACGGGCACAGGCAAAACCTACGTCTATTTGCGAACCATCTTCGAGTTGTCGCAAAAATACGGCTTCCAGAAATTCATCATCGTCGTCCCCAGTGTCGCCATCCGCGAAGGCGTGCTCAAAAATCTCGAAATCACCGAAGAACATTTCAGAAACCTCTACAACATCACCCCCGAGTATTTTGTCTACGACGCCAAGAAGGTCAACCGCCTGCACCAGTTTGCCACCAACAACACCCTGCAAATTCTGGTCATCAACATTGATGCCTTCCGCAAAAACTTCACAGGCACCGACGAGCAAAACAAAAGCAACGTCATCTACAAGGAAAGCGACCGCCTCTCAGGACGCCCGCCAATTGAGTTTGTGCAAGCGGCGCGTCCCATCGTCATCATCGACGAACCGCAAAGCGTAGACAACACCGACAAAGCGCAGGACGCGATCAAGGCGCTCAATCCGCTCTGCACCTTGCGCTACTCCGCCACGCACACCAACCCCTACAACCTGATCTATCAACTCGACCCCGTCCGCGCCTTCGACATGAAATTAGTGAAGCAGATAGTAGTCGCCTCGGCAATCACCGAAGGCGGCATCAACGACGCCTTTGTGCGCGTCGAAAAAATTGACAACAAAAACGGCTTCAAAGCCAAACTCCGCTACCACGAGCAAACCAAAGACGGTCCGCGCGAAAAAGTATCCAGCGTAAAACAAGGCGCAAACCTCTTCGACCTTTCCAACGAACGCGCCAGCTACAAAGACGGTTTCATCGTGGCAGAGATTTATGCCGAGCCAGGCGCAGAATACATCCGCTTTGAAAACAGCCGCGTCCTGCGCATGGGCGAAGAAATGGGCGGCATGAAAGACGACATCTGGCGCGCGCAGATCAAGCACACCGTCAAGCGCCATCTCGAAAAGGAATTGCAGGTCCGCGGACGCGGCATCAAAGTCTTGAGTCTCTTCTTCATTGACCGCGTCGCCAACTATCGCGATTACGACGAAAGCGGCAAAACTGTCCAGGGTAAATTCGCCGTCACCTTTGAAGAAACCTTCGCCGAACTCGTCAAAGAGGAACGCTTCAAAGACCTTGAATGGCTCAGACATCCCATCGAGAAACTGCACGACGGCTACTTCGCGCAGGATAAAAAAGGCATCCTCAAAGACACCAACGGCGCCACCCAAGCCGATGACGAAATCTACAACAAGATCATGCGCAACAAAGAGCAACTGCTCTCCAACGAAGAACCCCTGCGCTTCATCTTCAGCCACTCCGCGCTCAAAGAAGGCTGGGATAATCCCAACGTCTTCCAGATATGCAACCTGCGCGAAATGAGCACCGAACGCGAACGCCGCCAAACGCTGGGGCGCGGTCTGCGCCTGCCCGTCGATCAAAACGGCGAGCGCGTGCGCGACGACTCGATCAACAAACTCTATGTCTTCGCCAACGAAACCTACGAAGATTACGCGCGCGGCTTGCAAAGCGAATACGAAAACGAAGGCGTCTCCTTTGGCAAAGTGCCGCTGGTCGCCCTCTCCAAACTCACGCAAGTTGTGGGCGATGAAGAAAAGCCGATTGGACGCGAAGCCGCCCAGCAGATTCGGACCGCGCTCATCGAACAAAATTATCTGGATGAAAACAACCGCATCCAACCTGACTTTGAGCCTGGTCGCAAAGACTTCAAGCTGACCCTCCCCGAATCCTTCTCCGCTCTCGCGCCCGCCGTGATTGACCTGCTCTCCTCGTACCTCATCGAGCGTCACATCCGCCGCGACAAGAACGAAGGCACCAACCACTTCAAGAAAGCCGTCGAACTCAGCCCCGAATTTATCGAACTGTGGAACAAGATCAAACCGCGCACCACCTACCGCGTTGAATTCAAAACCGACGAGTTGATTGTCAAAGCTGTCAGCGCCATCAAGCACATGCCGCGCATCGACGCGCCCAAGATCAGCATCCGCACCGGTCAGGTGGATGTTAAAAAAGGCGGCGTCGCATCCACTGGCTTGAGCGTATCGAGTGACTCGATTTCCTATGTCACCCGTCCCATGCCCGATATTCTCGCCTATCTCCAGGAACAAACCGAACTAACCCGCGCCACATTGGTACGCATCCTAAAAGAGTCTGCCCGCTTAAATGAATTCTTCCTCGACCCGCAGCGCTTCATGGATCAAGTCGCAGCCATCCTCAAATACGAGCTGCATCGCCTGCTGGTCACGGGCATCAAATACGAAAAATTGGTCATCGATGGCAAAGAAGTTGAGTGGGAAATGGAGTTATTCAAGAGCGAGGAACTCATCAATTACTTGAGTGCATTGCAAGTCAAGCACTCATCGCATGAATGGGTTGTCTATAGCTCCGAGATCGAGCGTGAATTCGCCGAACAACTCGACAAGCGCGATGACATTAAACTCTTCATCAAACTCCCCGACAAATTCAAGATCGACACTCCCGTCGGACAATACATCCCCGACTGGGCAATTGTCAAACACGAAGACAGCACCATCTACATGGTCCGTGAGACTAAAGGCAACAAAGACTACCTAAAACTTCGCACCTCCGAAGCCGATAAGATCAACTGCGGCAAGAAACATTTTGAAGCGCTGGATGTCCCGTTTGACGTGGTGGTTAGTGCAAGGGATGTGTAATGACTACAGAACAAAAAAATATAGATCAGCGTGAGTTGTTGAAAAAAGTTATCTCAGATGAAATCAACTGGAGAGACGCGCTGAATATTATTACATCGCTTAAAAAGCCCTGGCATACAAAGGAATGGAAAGAACAAAGAAAAATACTACTCGCATCTCAATGTGAAAACTGCGGGACATCCACTCCGCCACTTGTTTTACAGCACACCTGGCATCCCACACCGATCTATAAGCTTTTCTACAAAGCGCAGAAAAAGTATGAAGATGAATGGCTGTCATGGAAACAATCTCACACGATTGAAGTTGATACATCTTCATTACTTCCAGACATGGACGGATGTCCAAAATGCGGGTCAACAACCATACGGTATAGAAAGACAGCCCAAACCTGGATCTGTGTTTCCAAACCCAAGGGTATTACCTGTGGAAACGTCTTTGATGCTCCAATCCGTGTCGTTTCGTATGAAGCGATTAGAAATCTTGAAAAAGCCGCTGACCAAAACCTTCATGATGCTTTCCATGAGGCTTTTGGAATTGGCAAAAAAGTGACTATCACCGCCCTTGAACATAACATCCGATACCTTTCCTTGAAAGATACCAAAACATTTTGTAAAAGATGCGCATTCGTAGAAGATAAAACCAATATGGTTTTGTGTAACATCTGCAAAAATAAGTATCATTCGAAAAAATATGATCGATGTTCGTCTTGTGCTGGCAAGGATACTCCTGAGAATCTTGAAGTCAATTAAAGGAAATTTTTTTACCCAACAGATTTTACGGCTTACATACAATCATTGAAAAAAAATAAACTTTGGAGAACACAGCGTGAACATCGAAGAAGCAAGAAAAGTTTTATGGCTAAAAAGTAATCCCCGACCGATCGGCGAATTGTTGAATGAAGGTTACCTAAATCAATCACGTCTGGAATGGGCTTCTGAAAAAGCATACGACCCTGCACTAAAAGAGGCTGCCAAGTTGCTGTTAAATTGGCAGAAAAATTCAGCGTCACAGGCAGTTTCTGACAAAAAAACCGCACTGCCATCGGGCATACAACTACCGAGCGGAGCAAGTCTTGACCAGGCTCACGCAACCTCATGGCCTTTTTCTCCTTTCAAAGGTCAGCCAATGGGAATGCTTGTTGAGACCAAACAGGTCTCGATAAAAGATTTAGGCTTTGCCATCGAAAATGCCTGGGACGAGCGTGTACGAAAGGCTGCAATGGTATTGATGCTGGTACGTCTCGATCAAGTAATAAAAGAACCGGAAGAACCCGCCGGGTTTCTGAATGTTGTCTCAGGCGGAAAAAGTTACGCAGAATATAAGCAGGATCAGCTAACCCTAATTCAGGGAATATTATTTGGTGTATTTTTGACGTTGTCCATCGTAGGCGCTGCCACGGCATTTATTAAACAGCCATCAAATCAAACAGGCAAGTCTTTATCGGATGTACTTGCGTCCCCTTCGGGCATTATCGGGTTAATAATAGTTATCCTGTTTTTTGCAGGTCTGATATGGCTAACTTCGTTTCTGACAGACAAAACCATGAACAGGATCGAGAAGCAGAAAGAGAATTACCGTAGAGGCGAAGAAGGGGAGAATAGAATCGTAGAAAGTATGGGACAAGTACTGGATGGTAACTGGTCATTATTTCGAAACATCATCCTTCCTGGACGCAAGAAAACCGATCTCGACGCAGTGTTAGTGGGGCCATCTGGAGTTTGGGTATTGGAAGTCAAAACCTTCTCAGGCACTTACAGGAACATCGGTGAGCAATGGGAATATCGTATCGGCAATAAATGGAAGTTGTATGGCAAGAGTCCAAGCAGGCAGGCAAAGAATAATGCAGTCCGCTTATCCGAATTCTTCAAAGCAGATAATATTTCACAATGGGTCACTCCTGCTGTCATCTGGGCTAATCAAGAAAGCCCACTGACAATAGAAAACCCCGCAGTCGCAGTCTGGAAATATAACCGTTTGCCTGATGAATTAGGCAATATCTGGCATGGAGAAAAACTCTCTGAAACAGAAAGAAATAAGATCGCAGATAAGCTTTCGAAACTTTGTGAACAACAAAAGAAACAAGCATAAATAATAACGCCATCATCTGTGTGCTTATGCTGCCTACCTCTAATTCGCTACCCGTCGAATATCTGTCAGCCAGTTTTGACAATGTGACCAATTCTTACAAATTCTATTGGTTCCTCGCGATCCTGGATCATGTCCGCAACAAACAAACGCGGATAATCCCCGTGCAACAATTGACCGCACAAATGGTTGCAAATGTCTGGTACCCCACCAATTATTTCCGCCTTTCATTTGGCAAGCAGGACCGCCTCGGTCAAATCACAATGAACGTCGGTGCAGAAAGCTCACTGCCAATGGATGCCGAGCGTAGCCAAGTTATCCGTAGTGTTTTGAATCACTTGAAAGACTCCACTGAAATCTCACGTGAAATAAAAAGCTTGCAGGAATATGTCCCCTTTCGCTTTCTGAGACCGTTCTTCGCAAGCAAACTTCGCGGAATGAAAGACACTGTGATAAATGCCAATATCGAGAAAATGGCGGAAGAACTTTATAACAATCCTGAAAGCCCTTGCCTGTATCGATTTATTTCCACGCCCGATTTCAACATTGAAATCCATCCCGCCTGGTTCGAATATCTCAAACAGCACCTTTCCATTCTCACCGGCTTTTGCATGTGGAATCTGGTTGGGTACATTCAAAAGAATAATCCCAATGTGCCAAACATTCCCAACAAACTAATCGAACCTTCTCAAAGGGATTTGAAACGTGCCCGTGAATTCTGGGGAATCGCCTTTCGAAAAATTGAGCAGGTGCAATGCGTCTATTCAGGATTGGAAATGAATAAAGAACAATTCTCCCTTGATCATTTTCTGCCGTGGCGCTTTGTCGCTCATGACCTGCTATGGAATATCATCCCTGCACCCAAAAATATTAACTCATCAAAAAGCGATAACCTGCCTGACGTTGAAAAATATTTCGATGCCTTTGCAAAACTTCAGCATCAAGCGGTCCAAGTCGTATCTGCCTCCGAGAAGTCAAATCTGCTGGAAGATTATGTTTTGCTCATGAAAGCCAGCTCGGCAAAAGAACTCGGCAGCATTTCATTGCCAAATTTTCGAGACCAGCTGTATGACACGATTGCTCCGCAAATTCAAATCGCCGCCAACATGGGCTTTTCTGCTCACTGGAAATATAGAAATAATTTATAGTCGGTGAAAAAAATACAAGGAAGATAACATTATGGATAAAAGAGATGAAATTGAAAGCGGTTGGGCAATTGATCCAAGGCTTGGTCTGTATCATTTTGAACATGTTTCCAAAGAATTTGCAGAAGACCACATCTGCAAAGAAAATGATGTTTACGTTGTGGAAACAATTAATTGGACGCTCGCAGATGAAGAGGGGAAAACTGTGCATTTCAACAAGTATTTTGCTTTTGACCTAAATGCTGCAATAGCGATTGCTGTCGAAATACAGCTTGCATCATCTTCAATTCCCGAAAACTTTGCAGGCATTCGCGTTGCAACACAAGAAGAATTCGACATATTAACGAATGTCTATGAAAGTTTTGATTCTCAAATGCCCAAGGCTATTTCTGACGACGAAGCAAAACTATTACCTGAGGCATGAACTCATATTTACTCAACGATTTAACCGCTTCTCACCTATTTCCCCTTATGTTCGGGGAAATTTTTAATTATTTTCGTCATATCCTCATTTAAGTAGTTATGTAGTTATGTCTGAAAAAATAGCCCTAAATAAAGAATGAAATGCGCTATTTCAACATTTCACCCCGTATATACGGGCATTTTTTCTAACTACAAATATAACTACTGTTTTCGGAGTAGTTAAGTGTAGTTATGGAGTAGTTATGGAGTAGTTAAGTCCGATTACCCATAAATATGGGATAAATAATGAATTATTGACTAAATAACATGGATATGGGGGTACTCTTGGGACATAACTACTTAACTACTGACAAGCCTCCCGTTTAATTAAAATTTTCCCCGATACCAGATAAAAAAATAGCCCGCCTCACGCTTACGCGAGACGGGCTATGTATGCTGTTATTCAGCGGAAGAAAGCGTCACCCCGTAAAACTCCTGTACCTTGTGGACATCCACAACCAATACGCGATGGTTGACGCCCGCACAGTACTTCACGACTTCCGTCTGGCGCGGGTCTTTTTCAGAAAGCAGGTTCGGAATTTGTCCCACCTGCCTGCGAAGCGCATCAGGCATGATGTCCAGGTTCTGATCCAAGCCGCGCCAGAAGAGCTTGGCTTGCGCGAGACAAATGTCGGTACGCAGATAGATGACCGACCTGTTCCCCACATCGTAGTATCCGATCTGCTCAGCGCCATCGGGTGGAAAGAAATCAATTGTTTTCGTACGCGGCGCGAGATAGACCTTGCCGCGTTCCAATAGACTGCCCAAGGCTTCGAAGAGCTTCCGCACAGGGGATTCAGCGGCGATGCGTTCCGCCTGCCCCACGATCACTTCCAGAAGCGCGAGCCGATTTTCTTCGGCTAATTCCTTTGCTGTCACCTCGTCCAGCAAACCCAACTCCTGAAACGCGCGCAGCGCCAATTCCTGGGCGGCTTGCAGAATGCCAAAGGCATCGGGCAGACGGTTTTGCAATGACTTTTCCTCACGCGCCTTTTCACTGGCAGATTCCACCAGCCTGGGGAATTCGGCAGCGATCTCCGCCCAGTGCCGGGCAATGTATTGAACATAAAGCGACATGGCTTGCGAAAGCAATCCCGCCTGAGCCTGAATCTGCAAGGCGCTCAAACGATCGCCATTGCATTGGGTGGTGTCGCTTCCATCGGGGAGTACTTCGCCGGGCGCGATCGGCACATAGACCACGCGTCCAACAATGCTTTGACCCACCAGCGGATTCTCGGCTGTCATCAGCACCAGCCCGCGTGGAAAGCGGGTGGTCTGCTGGGAGAGGTCCGCGCGCGAACGACTGCGTGCAGAACGATTGCCCACCGAACGCACCACCAGACTCGCTTTGCGATGCATGTCACGCGCATCCGACTGGCTGGCGAACTGCGGCGCGAAATCGTCAATGATGATCGGCGCATCCTTGGTGGTGAACATCGCGCCCTCGATCGAGGTCACTGTTGAAGTCCAATCCATCGGCGCATGATAATCGCGCCCTTGAATAAAGCCAGTTCCAAAGTGGGTTTGCGCCAGATGCGACACCGTGCTTTTTCCGCTCTGGGTGGTGCCATAGACATTGACCACCGCATTGAGCGAACGGAAGATCGTCAACGGCGCGGCATACATGGCAGCCCACAACGGAGCAGTCACATGCCGCGGTCCCACCCGCAGAAAATTCAGGGTGGCATCCACCGCCTTTTGTTGAGCGTCCTTATCGCGCGGAGGATCGCTCAAGGCATAATGACTCAGGTTGTTGGTGCCGAGATCGACCCGCACACTGGTGTCCAATCCATCGGCAGTCAATAATCCTGAAGTAGTCAGGTAGCCGCGCCTGCCTTCGTACTCCACCCAGCCTGTGAAGGTGAAGAGCCTCTCGCGGATCACATCCTCAAGCGAGACTTCCTGAATGGCGCGCGCCAAAATGTGTCCCTTACTAGGCGGCAGATTCGGAATGGCACGCACGCCCCACTGCGATGGGATCCATTCGATCTTTCCCAATTCCCTGGCTTCGATGGACACGGTTTGGAGCGCTTTGCCAGTTGCCAATCCGCCCTGCACCTGATAGCGCACACTGGGCGGATTGAGTCCATCATCCACTGACAATTCATGCGTGATGCGCGCCCAGAAATTTCCAACGGGATCGCCCATGAAGTGCAGGCAATTGTCCTTGATCTCAGCGTAGCTCATGTTGCTGGCTCCCTGTTCTTCGCCGCGCATCATCTTCCTGATCTCTTTGCGTCCCAATCTAAACTTGCGCTCGAGCACGGTCATATAACGGGTTTGAAGTGTGCCGGGCATATCGCGCAACAGACGTGTGATCTTCTGGATATGCTCATCCTGCTCCACGATCGGCATGGATGAGACCTGCTCAAGCATGATGTCGAGATAAGGTCGTGCGGTTGTAAGCTGCGCTTCCCAGGTCTTCGCAGTCAGTCCATTTTGCAGCCACTCGTTGATATCCTTGAAGGGCAATTCGCCGATCACCATGCTGAGCGGACCCAGCGCATCACACAACCTGTTTGTGGTTTCAATTTTGTGCAGGCGGATTTTCTCCTGCTTCTCTTGGTCAAGATCAGGCTTCAGCGTATCGTGATCCAACGCCAGGTACACCACACGCTTTTTGTGGATGCGCGCCAAATCCGCTTCGGACAGATTTCCAACCCCGCATAACGCCACAGACGAGCGACCGATCTGGCGCAGGCTTTCAGCATCTGCCTGCCCTTCGACAATGACCAAACTTGTATCGCCAGGCACCAAAGCCCAATACACTTGACGTTCACCCGGCAGATTGCGCGATTTATCATTTGGGTCAATGGGCTTCAATGCCCTGGCAGAGAATGAAGTGACGTGTCCATTCAAGGTGTGCGGAAAGATGATGTAGCCAGCGGGTGAGGCTTGTTTGCCATCCGCGTTGGCGGTGAAGTCCCGTCCATCGGCGCGCACGATACCAGCCTCTTTGGCGCGCCCAATATCCGCGTTCTGCTTTTTCAGATAAAGAAGCAGGGCTGGGTCGGATGTTGAGAAGCCCCAGTTGGACTCGCGCAAAGTCTGGTCGGTGAAACCGCGTTGATGCAAATATGCTCGCGCCGCTTCGCCTGACGACCAGAGTTGATCGGAAAAACAACGGGCAGCTTCCGTGAAGAGGTCATTGCGCGCGCGCCGTTCCACTTCTGCCTGTGCGGATTGGGCGTGAAGTCCCAATTGTTCGGGATTCAAGCCCGCGTATTCAGCCAGCCAGCGAGTTGCCTCGATGAAATCCAGATTCTTCCAGCGGCGGGCAAAGTCGATCGCATCGCCGTCTGCATTACAGCCTGTGTGGCAATGCCAGCGCTGGCGTCCAGTATCATCGGTGTAAACGCTGAAGGCGGTTGGGTTATTTCCCTTGTGCAAGGGGCAGGCGCTGCGCAGGGTATTGCCCGTGCGCTGAAGCTTTGCTCCCGCCTGGCTTGCGAGGTCAGCAAGATCAACCTGGGCAAATAGTGGATCCAAATTCATTGCGCTTTGCGAAGCGGATATGCTATAATTTTTCTTGTTCGATGCCTTCCCAGCATCCCGTTGATGTGCCGCCGAGTTTCCCTCGGCGGCGATTGTTTTAAGTGTCATGTTGGTTTCCTCTATGGTTCAAGTTGTTCCACCGCGCGTTCCAGATCGCGCGTATCGGGGGTGACGTAGATACGAGTCGTATTCAAGCTGGCATGTCCCAGCAGGGCGGCGATCTTTTCCAATCCCACATTTTTGTTCGCAAGGTTCTTCGCGAAACTGTGTCTTAAAATATGCGGGGTCAGCTCCTGCAGTTCGGCATCCTGAGCATAGCGCTGCAAAATTCGCTGAACGGTGCGCCCGCTGATGCCATCCTCTGCAGAGGCTTCCACCGCGATCCAGACAAACGTATCGCTCCCTTGAGGACGACTTGCCAGCCAATCCTGTATCGCATTGCGCGCTTCTGAATTAAGCGGCACGCTTCTTTCCTTGTTTCCTTTTCCGCGCCGAACCAGGACACTGCCCTTGCGCTCGGATATTTGCACATCGTTCAGCTCGAGCGCCACCACTTCACTCAGGCGCAAGCCAGTGTGTAGCAGGAACAAGATGAGCGAGGCGTCTCGACGACGGGTCACATAGCGGCGTGGATAGCGAAGCTGTGCCAGTTGCAAGTCTTTCTCAATGGCGCGCTGCAGGGCGAATTGCTCATGCTTATCCAGCCAGCGTGGAGTTGCTACCAATTGCTTGACCGACTTTACGTTTTCAGTGGGATCCACGACGATCTGTTTGGTTTTCAACGCCCAGCGCATCAAGGCAGCCAGCGCCGCCAGTTTGCGGTTGACGGTGCTGGCTTTCCGTTTTTCAGTATCTTGCAGGTACGAGCGATATTCGCGCACATCGCTGGGCGTGACATTCTCCAATGCGAATTCTTCGCGGTTGTTTTTCGCAAACCAGTCCATGAACAAGCGCGTATCCGCAACGTAGCCGATGACGGTCAGCGCAGAGAGGTCTTCGTTTTCAAGGTAAGTTTTGTATTCATCAAGTAGTGTCATGGGTTACCTGCCGCCTTTCCTTGGGTTGAATTTCTTTTCGATCTTCTTCCACGGACGCTGACCCAGCCCAAGTTCCTCGGAATACGAGAAGAGTCCTGTCAGCATCCAACTAACCGCGACACAAAAGTGCCTGGTGTACTCATCACCCACACCCTTTCCCATGTGCGAATCTGAATAGCTCACCTTCACCCAGAAATCGGAGCGGATATCCTGAAAGTCAGGGATGTAGAACATGACGCTCAACCCACCGCCACGGCTAAATCCGTGATGACGCAGGAAAACATCCCAGACGAT